>JADFRJ010000005.1 GCA_022561355.1 Chloroflexota bacterium
GGCGTGATCTCGAGCATCGACGCCGACGTTGACGCCGACGCCGATACCGCCGCCGGCCAGGTCGTCGAAGGCCAAGGGCTATGGGCGGTCCCCGGCCTGATCGATACCCACATCCATCTCGCGCTCACCGGCCAAGGCACGTTGCCGCTCAACCTCGCACTCGGCGTGACGACCGTCCGCGACCTGGGCAGCGACCTCACGTTCCTGCGGGAGCAGCGTCGGAAGCAGGAAGCCGGAGCAGGCGGCGCGCGCCTCCTCTACACGGGCCCCATGATCGACGGGCCGGAAGCGACGTGGCCAGCCCTCGTAAGCACCACCGCGGACGCCGAAGAGGCGGCGCACGCGGTCGAGGAGCGAATCGAGGCCGGCGCCGACGCGATCAAGCTCTACACCACGCTGGAACTCGAGAGCCTCCGCCGCTGTATCAAGCAGGCTGACGGCCGGCTGCCTGTCACGGGCCACCTCGGCCGTACCCTGGCCAGCGAGGCCATGCGCGCCGGCATCAACGGCCTTGAACATGCCCTCCTCACGCCCTACAACGACCTGGTCCCCGAAGACCACCGCACCAGCCGCGACGAACTCATGCTGACGCCCGGCTTCTGGCAGAAGGTCAACGCCGGCTGGGTAGCCGCCGACCTGACCGCGGACCACGCCAAGCGCTGGATCGACCTCCTCGTCGAGCGCGACGTCTCGTTCTGCCCAACGCTGACCGTCCTCCCCGGCGCCGACGCTCCGGACGAGGACGCATACGACCACCTCCCCAGCTACCGCAAGATGCGAGAGGAGCGCATGCGCCTCGCCGGACGCCAGGCGCCCGTTCTCACGGAGGAGATTCGCGAACGGCTCCGCCCCGTCCGCGAGAAGCTCCAGGAACTCGTCCGCCGCGTCCATCAAGCCGGCGGCCGCGTCATCGCCGGCACCGACACCGGCGCCGTCGGCGTCGTCCCCGGCTTCTCTCTCCACATGGAGCTGGGCTTCCTTTCCGGCGCTGGGCTCTCGAACATGGACGTTATCCTGGCGGCCACGTCGCGCGCGGCGGAAGCCCTCTGGCGAGACGACCTCGGCACGGTCCAGCCGGGCAAGCGGGCAGATATTCTCCTGCTCCGCGCCGACCCGCTCGCGGACCTAGCCGCGTTGCGCGATATTCAGCACGTCATCCAAGACGGCCGCGTCCACGATCCGGCCGATCTCTTCGCGGAGGCTCGTGGCAATACAGGCTAGCCTGTCGACGTTGACACAATGGCTACTGCCGGTCGTATGATGGTGAGCGGCACATCCAAAGATTGATCGAAGCTGAGGAGGAACCCGATGGCAGGAGAGATGGTAAAGTTCCCGAGCAACGGCCACGAAGGCGAAGGCTACCTGGCCTCGCCCGCATCCGGCAGCGGGCCCGGCGTGATCGTGATCCAGGAGTGGTGGGGCCTCGTCCCGCACATCAAGGACGTCGCCGACCGCCTCGCGAGCGAAGGCTTCGTCGCGCTTGCGCCCGACCTCTATAACGGCAAGACGGCCAGCGAGCCCGACGAGGCCGGCAAGCTGATGATGGAACTGAACATCGATCAGGCCGCGCGCGATATGTCGGGGGCCGTCGACTACCTCATCGCCCTCGACGCCGCGACGGGCGAGAAGGCCGGCTGTGTCGGCTTCTGCGTCGGCGGCGGCCTCTCGATGTACCTCGCGAGTCAGAACGCTAACATCGGCGCTTGCGTCATCTACTATGGTGTCCTCCCAATGGCTCAAGCAGACAACGCGAACATCCAGGCGCCCATCCTCGGCCACTACGCCGACAACGATGACTTCCTCAAGGTAGACGCTGTGCGTGAATTGGAGGGCACTCTCAAGAACCTCGGCAAGGATGTCCAGTTTCACATCTACGAGGGCACAGAGCACGCGTTCTTCAACGACTCGCGGAGCGACGTCTACAACGCCGAAGCCGCGAAGCAATCCTGGGAGCGCACGCTGGCATTCTTCCGCCAGCACCTCGGATAGCGCATGCGGGACCCTGCCATAGACAAAACGGTCGACCTTCGCGGCCTGGCGTTTCACTACCGCGAGTACGAAGGGCCGGGCCGGCCCATCATCCTCCTGCACGGCGTCGCGTCCAACAGCAGGATCTGGATCACCACCGCCCCGCTGCTGGCGGAGCGCTTCCACGTGTACGCCCTCGACCAACGCGGTCACGGCGAGAGCGCGAAGCCGGACGACGGCTACGACTTCGCCACCGTCGTCGCGGACCTCGTGGCGTTCGTGGACGCGTTAGAGATCGAACGCCCCGTGGTCGTCGGTCACTCGTGGGGCGGCAACGTCGCGCTCCAGTACGCCGCCACGCACCCAGAAAGCACCGCCGGGCTCGTCATGGTTGACGGCGGCTACATCGAGGTGTCCGCAAGGCCTGGCGCGACGTGGGAACGCACCGAACAGGAGATGGCCCCGCCGGACCTCACGCATCTCACACCGGAACAACTCATCGGCGGCGCCAAAAAGTGGCAGCTAGGCGGACTCTGGAGCGACGAGGTGGAAGCCGCGCTCATGGGCAACTTCGAGGTCACGGACGCGGGCACCATCCGTCCACACCTCAGCCGAGCCAATCACATGCAGGTAGTCCGCGCCCTCTGGGAGCAGAGACCATCGCGGCTCTTCCCGGACGTTCGCTGTCCCACGCTCTTCGCGGCAGCTGAGACGAAGGGTGAAGGACGAACGAAGGCTTGGATGCAGATGAAGCGCGAAGCGATCGAACTCGCTGAAGGTCTGCTACAACGTTGCCAAGTCAGGTGGTTCGAGGACACCATCCACGATATCCCGCTTCACCGCCCTAGGGACCTCGCGAACACCATTCGAGACTTCGCGCTAGGACTCTAAGAACAAGGGCCTGTAACAGAGAGCCGGCCTAGGCGGTTATCGTACCTGCCACGCGGCACCGAGAATCGACCTCAGGGAAGCGCGTCGACTCCCCTGGTCGCCGTCTCGTCACTATCTTCCACGGGGATCACCAGTTCCTGATCGATGCTAATCGCCGTCTCGTCTTCGAGGTCGTTTGCCTCGACGATCGCGCTCACCGAAACGTCGAACTGGAGCGCGATGTCCCACAGCGTGTCACCCTCTCCCACCACATATGTCCCACCACTCGCCACCGCTTCGGGCTCGCTGTCGAACGAATCCGCCGCCACGACCCGCCTCGGCGAATCCGCCGGCGCCTGACTAACGCCTGCCGTGTCCGAGACCGGCTCATCGCTCTCCTGCGCCAGCACTGCACCCGGTGATGCCAGGTCGGGCGTCGAGCCCCCGCCGGAGAAGTTCGGCAAGATCAACATCGCGAGGAAGAGCACGCCGAGCCCTGCCAGCACCAGCGGCAGTCTAGGCGTCTCCTGCGCCAGTGTCTGGCGTCCGAACTCCTGATCGTTCGTTCGCCTAGCCAGAAAGACAATCGCAGCCGCCCCAAGCATGATGATGCCCACCGTCAAGAACCATAGGCTCGACCCGGACCAGAACAGGCGGACCAGGATCAGCGATAAAACAGGGACCGCTGCCAGCATCGCTATCCCCAGCCACGGGCGTTCCAACGTTGGCTCCCTAGTAGTAGCCCAAGGTGACGACATCCATGCCTCCTTCGCGCTAATATCCTGGTTCCACCATACACCAACATATGAAGGAATACAAGATGTAGCGCTTGCGGTAGCGAGCCACTACATGCTGTAGTCTTATGTTGAGAAGTCGCACAAAGCGCTCACTTTCGCCCCACTCCTGCGCCCCGAGTCTTGACATACGATTGCCGAGGTGGTTACGGTCAGGATAACGTGTCAGCAAACCCGCCCCCTCTCCCATCCTCCGCGACCCGTCAGCGTCTCATCGTCGCGTTGGTCGGCGCTGGCATCCTGATCGCCTCTATCTGGCTGGCGCTCATCGTCGTCAGCCGCATCGATGAGATCTTCCTCCCCGGCCAGGGCATCAGTGGCCTTCCTGCCCTGCCCGGCGTGCAACAGGACAGCGCGGAGGGCCAAGTCAACATCCTGGTCATGGGCCTCGACCGTAGACCGCACGAAGGCAACGCACCTACACGCACCGATACGATGTTTGTCCTCACTATCGATGAGGCGTCCAAGACGGCCGGCATCCTTGGCATCCCACGCGATTCCTGGGTAGAGGTACCCTTCCGAGACGGCGAGGGCTTCGACAATGCACGCGTGAACACGGTCTACGCCCGCGGCGAGACGTCCGGGTACGACGGCGGCGGCCCAAGGCTTGTCAAGGAAGTCATCGAGCACAACTTCGGCATCCCGATCGATCACTTTGTCATCATCGACTTCGCTGGCTTTGTCGAGGTCATCGACGAACTCGGTGGCATCGACGTCTATGTCACCGAGGAGGTCTACGACCCGACGTACTCGCGCACGGAATTGCCTGGCGACTACTACCCGCTCTCCTTCGAGGTCGGCGAGCACCACATGGACGGCCAGACCGCACTCGATTACTCTCGCACTCGATTCGGGAACTCGGATCTTGACCGCATTCAGCGCCAGCAGCAGGTCATCTTCGCAGCGATCGACAAGGCGCTCGAGCAGCGCCTCCTCAGCTTCGACACACTCACCAGCCTCTGGGGTAAGTACAAAGACGCTATCGTGACCGACATCAACGATCTCCAGGCGCCGGGCTTCGCGGCGCTTGCCGCCCAGATCGACCCTACACGCATCACCGCGCTTTCGTTGGCCTCTGCCACGGTCCCATACACCACTCCATTCGGCGAAGACGTGCTCCTCGTGGACAAGGAGATCGTCCAGCAGCTCGTCGCCGCCCTCTTCAGCGATCAGCGCCTCACTAAAGAGGCCGCACACGTCGAAGTCCACAGTTCGTACGGTCTCACCGAAGAAGTGATGGAGTACCTCGCGCAGTACGGTTTTGCCGCCGGCTCACTTTCGGCGGCCATAACCGCCGATGGCAGCGTCAACCAGCTCACCGAGATCATCGACTTCACGGGCAAGTCACACACCGTCGAACGCCTAGCGGACCTCTTGGAGGTTGGGCCAGATCAGATTCGCTCCGCGGACGAAAGCGACCAGGCGCTCATCACCAACGGCGATACGGACGTCATCGTGATATTGGGGGCCGACCTGCTAGCGCGTGACTTCGTGGTCGATGCGCAGGAGCGCCAGGAAAGCTAGAGCACCAAAGCCAGAGAGCCAGCAGTTTCAAAGAAACTGCAAAGCGACTGAGATTACAGCTCAGTCGCCCATCACCACCATCGACTTCAGACCCTCGCCCCGCAGCCTTACCTCGTAGGACTGCGTCGCCTCCACCAACGGGAAGCGGTGCGTCGACACCTCGTCGATCTGAGGCATCTGTGGTAACAGGTCGAGCACCTGCCTGTACTGCTGGAGCGACGCGTTTTGGCTGCCCGTCAGCTTGATCTCCTTGTTGTGCACGATGTTGGGGTCGAGCGAGACTCGTGTTCCGGGCGGAAAGCCGCCGAACAGCGTGACAACGCCCTGCGCCCGCACCGTGTCCAGACTGCCTTCCATCGCTTCCGCAAGCCCTGGCGTCACCACCACAGCGTCGGCGCCGAGTCCGCCGGTCCGCGCCTTCATCACATCTGCCAGCGATTCCTCGCGCGGGTCGATCACAAGGTCGGCGCCCATCCGGCGCGCCGTCTCCGCTCGTGCCTCATCAGGATCGCTCATGACAATCGTCCCGGCGCCGAGCTGGCGCATCAGCAGTAGGTGCAGGATCCCCATCGGGCCCGCGCCCACAATCGCGACGCTGCTTCCCGCGCGCAGCTCACACGTCTCGACGGAGTTCAGCACGCAGGCCAATGGCTCAGTGAGGCACGCCCGCTGCATTGGGAGACCTTCAGGCACAGGAAGCAAGTGTCCCAGCGACACAATCTGCGCCGGTGCCAGGAGATATTCCGCTAAGCCTCCGTTGATGTCGTAGCCCAGCGTGACTCGTTCAAGGCAACGATGGCGCTTGCCCAAAAGGCAGAAGTGACACCGCCCGCATGCGACGATCGGACAGACGACCACCCGGTCGCCCACGGCGATGCCCTTCACGCCTTCGCCAAGCTCCGCCACGACCCCGGCGATCTCGTGGCCGGGGATCACCCCCGGCTCAGCGTGTTTCAGCCCTTTGTAGACCCGAATGTCAGAGTGGCAAATCGCGGCCGCCGCCATCCGCACCAGCACCTCGCCCGGTCCGGGCGACGGCTCAGCCACGTCATCGACGCTGATACGCTCCGGTTCGTGGAAGACAAGCGCCTTCATACGGGAGCCTCGTTCATGGGAGAGTTGAGAAGAGCGGCCCGCGAGGACCGCAACGTGTTAGCTATCGGACGACGCGTTGCTGCCGTCCATCCCGTGGAGCTGCTTCACCAAACGCGACTTGCGCCGGGCGGCGTTGTTGGCGTGGATCACACCCTTGCTCGCCGTGCGATCAAGGACCACGCTGGCCGCCTTGACCGCCGCGGCGGCGGCGTCCTTGTCCCCATCCTCGATCGCCTCGCGGGCGGCCCGGACCGCAGTGCGAGCAGCGCTCCGGTGCACCAAGTTCCGCTCCGCTCTCACGAGCGACTGGCGGTGGCGCTTCTTCGCGGACTTCGAATGTGCCAAACCGATTCTCCTAAGCGAACGTTGCCGCCGAGTGCGCGGCGACCATCGCATGGTAGCCAACGCCTATCGCTATGTCTAGATGCGCCACCATTGCGGCGAAGCTGGGCGATTAGGCTAACCCAGCTTCGATCTTGTTGATCTTGTCGTCATCGTTGAAGCCAAGCAGAATCTTGAGCGTCCCAAAGGAACCGCCCGTAACCAGTTCGATTCTTGAAGCCAACCTAGACCTCCTCTGCGCGCCTCTCGTAGCCACTGGGCAGTGATTTATGTAACATGCAGCCTTAGGCTGTCAATTGAGATGCGCCCCACCGGCGCATAGGGCATACTAGCCATCGTGGAGGGCCCAACAACGACTGCTGGCGACGCAAACGCCCGGTTCAAACGGCCCAGCCTCGCCACTGCCGCCGCCATCGTCGCGGCCGGCTTCCTCGCTAGCCGCCTCCTCGGCGTTCTGCGCAGCGTCGCGATCGCGGTGAGCTTCGGCGATAGCCCTGAACTTGGTGCCTACTGGGTCGCCTTCCGGCTCCCCGACCTGGTCTTCCAGCTCCTCGCCGGCGCCACTCTTGCCAGCGCCTTCATCCCAACGTTCACGCGCCTCGTTACCAAACAGAGCGAGGAAGAGGCCTGGCGGCTCGCCAGCTCCGTGCTCAACCTGATCCTCGGCGCGACTATTGTGCTTTCCATCCTCGGCTTCATCTTCGCCCCCATCCTCGTGCCGGCCATGGCCCCCGGCCTCAGCGAGCGCGACCTCGCGATCGAACTCACGCGCATCATGATGATCTCGCCCATCCTTTTTGCCGTCAGCGGCATGTTCATGGGCATCCTCAACGCTCGCCACCACTTCCTCTTCCCGGCCTTCGCGCCCGTGTTCTACAACATCGCCATCATCATCGGCGTCCTCGCCTTCGATGGTGTTTACGCCCTCTCCATTGCTGTCGTCATCGGAGCCTCACTCCACCTCCTCGTGCAGGTCCCCGCCCTCGCGATGGTCAACATGGTATACAGCCCGGTCGCTCGCTGGCGCGATGCCGCGGTGCGGGAGGTCGGCAAGCTCATGGCGCCCCGCGTGCTAGGCCTGGCCGCGGTCCAGTTCAACTTTCTCATCACCATCTTCTTCGCATCCACGATCAGCGACCAAGCGATCTCTGCCGTGAACTTCGCCTTCCTCATCATGATGACGCCGCTGGGCTTGTTTGGCATGGCCATCTCAACCGCCGTCTTCCCCACGATGGCCGAGCAAGCCATCGACGACCGCACCGAATTCCGGAGGACGCTGGAGCAGAGTCTCAAGCTGATCCTCTTCCTCACGATTCCTGCCAGCCTCGGGCTGATGATGCTCTCGGAACCGCTCGTCGCCCTCATTTTCCAGTACGGCGAGTGGACGGAAGCCGCAACGGACATCACGCAGGCGGCTCTCACGTTCTATGCCATCGGACTATTCGCTCTCGCCGCGATCGAGATCCTCAGCCGCGGCTTCTACGCGCTCGGCGATACGCGCACGCCCGTCTTGTTCGCGGTCGCCGCACTGGTGATAAACCTCATCCTCAGCGCGGCCCTCGTCGGACCGCTGGAGGTACGCGGCCTCGCCCTCGCCGTTTCGCTGGCTACAGTGGTCGAAGCGGGCCTCCTCTTCGCCGCGCTCCGCACCAGGTTGGGCGGCATCGACCTCCCCGCCATCGCCCGCTCGCTTTGGCAGACGCTCCTATCGGCCGTGCTCATGGTCGAAGTGATCGGCTTCTACCTGATCCTCCTCCACAAAGCGGACCGCCTGGACACCGCCAACTTCATCGATTCGTTACTGGCCGTCGCGGGCAGCACAGTCCTGGGCGCGCTGGCCTATCTGGCCGTCGCCCGCGCGTTGCGGTCGGAGGAGTTCGAGACGCTGTACAGCCGCGTTCCGTTCCTCGGCCGCGCTAGAGCCTAAGCCCGCATGCGTGTCCTCGTCGCGCCTCAGGAGTTCAAAGGCAGCCTCACAGCCCAAGAGGCCGCGGCCGCCATCGCTCGCGGCATGGGCGCCGCCCTGCCCGGTACCGAGGTCGTTACGCTCCCGCTGGCCGATGGCGGGCCAGGCACCGTCGACGTTCTCGTTCAGGCCACAGGCGGCGACGTCCGCGAATCACCAGCTCACGACCCGCTAGGCCGACCCCTCAAGGCGCGTTGGGGCGTCCTCGGTGATGGACGCACCGCCGTCATTGAGATGGCCGCGGCGTCAGGCCTCGTACTGCTGGACGACGAAGAACGCGATCCGACGCGGACCACGACTGTAGGTACGGGCGAACTGCTGCTTGCGGCGCTCGATGCCCGCTTCCGGCGCATCATCGTCGGCATGGGTGGCAGCGCCACCAACGACGGCGGCGCCGGCCTTGTTCGGTCGCTCGGCGCCCGGCTAATCGACGCCCATGGCCACAACCTACCACCCGGAGGAGCCGCGCTGGCCAACCTGGACCGGATCGATGTCTCGGGTCTCGACCCGCGCGTTTCAGCAACCGAGGTCCTCGCCGCCACCGATGTCCAGAACCCCCTTTGCGGCGCGAACGGCGCGTCGCTCGTCTACGGACCGCAGAAAGGGGCCTCCAACACCGTCGCCCGCCGGCTCGATGCCGCACTCGGTCGCTACGCCGAGGTCATCGAGCGCGACCTCGGGATCATCGTGGCCGATGTTCCCGGGGCGGGCGCCGCTGGTGGCCTAGGTGCGGGCCTGATCGCGTTCTGCGGCGCATCCATCGAGCCAGGCTTCGACGTCGTCGCGGAAGCCGTCGGCCTCCACGCAGCGATCGAGCGTGCCGACGTCGTCATCACCGGCGAAGGCCGTCTTGACCGGCAAAGCGCATTTGGCAAGACGACATCCGGAGTCTCGCGTCTTGCCCACGCAGCCCGGACGCCCGTAGTCGCCCTCGCCGGCGAGATCGATGAAGGAACGCAGAATGTGTTCGATGCCGCCTTCGCCCTCTCGCCGGATCTCGCCCCTCTCGCTGAGGCCAAGGCGCGCGCTGGAGAGTTGCTCTCCGCGCTAGCTGAAACGAAGGTCGCGGGGTGGATCGTGGCGAGGAACGCGTGAGTTAAGAGTCCGCCTCCTCCTTAGAGGAGTCCGGCTCGTCCGTCGTAGCTTCCGTCGCGGCGCCTTCGTCTGAAACGTCGCCAGCCACGTCTAAGGCCGTCGTCTCATCGTCAGCCGTGAACCTGGAGAGAAGATCGGACTCAGGCACGATCTTCAGCTTGCCGGCTCGCCAGATGAAGACCAGCAGTGTCAGGAACGTCGCTGCTACGGTCAGGGGCAGCAGCCCATCGACGAAGTCAAGATCACCGGTGATAATGTTTAGCACCGTGACGACGACCACGGCTGTCTGCACGGCATACGGCACCCAGAGCAACATGCGATAGCGTTCCCGGTTCAATGCCAGCAGCCCATAGAACGGTGCCAGCACCAGGACATGCACTCCCAACAGCCGTTGTGCGGCCGCGCCCTGCCCGCCTCCGATCGTCGCCTCCGCGCTGTCGGGGAAGAACAGCAGCACAAGGCCGGAGAAGGCGGTCCATACAGTCAGCAAGATCAAGATGAGCCCCAGCGCGCGATCGGCGCTGATCATGCCGGGCGGCGTCTCTTGTCCGGGAACGTTGGGTTCTTGCCGAGTTGCTTCTGGGTCTCGCATGCTGAGGTCGCCTCAAATTCGGCCCATTCTACCACCGTCAAGATGCTGGACATAGTGCGTTCGGTTCGTTACCGTATGCGGGGTTCGCGCACTTCTTCACAATCGACTGATTTCGAATGCAAGCGCAGCCGAAAACGACGCCGGCTTACGGCGCAGAGGAGGACATCCCGTGCATATTGTGGTATGCGTGAAGCAGGTACCGGATTGGGACATCCCACCGTCCAGCTTCAAGATAGACGAAGCACTCAATCAGGTCGTTCCGCCCCCCGGCGTTGCGGCCGTACCCAGCCAATTCGACACCATTGGAGTCGAGGCGGCCATGCGGCTCAAGGACGAAGCGCCTGACACCAAGGTCACGATCATGAGCATGGGCGCGGAATCCGCCCGTGACGTCATCAAGCACAGCCTCGCGATGGGCGCAGATGAAGGCGTGCTGCTCACCGACGCGCTGTTCGAGAACCTGGACTGGTACCAGATCTCGCTCGTGCTCTCCACGGCCATCAAGAAGCTTGAAGGCGTCGACCTCGTCGTCTGCGGCCGCCAAGCGGTCGATTGGGACATGGGTGTCGCTGGCTCTGGCATCGCGGAGATGCTCGACTGGCCAGCCCTGACAATCGGCAAGCAGGTCAAGGTCAGCGACGGCACGCTCTCGGTAGAGCGCGTCCTGATGGATGGCTTCGAGACCGTAGAAGCTCCCCTGCCCGCCGTCGTCACCGTCAGCAATGAACTGGGCGAGCCGCGCTATCCAAAGCTCCAGCAGATCATGCAAGCCGCTAAAAAGCAGGTCACCATCTGGGCCGCAGCCGACTTGGGTCTCGATGACTCACAACTCGGCGCCGGCGCCCGCAAGCTCACACTCGAAAAGCTGTACGTGCCCGTCTCGAACGTCGAGTGCGAGTTCATGGAGGGTGACACGCCCGAAGAGATGGCGCAGAACCTCGCGAAGAAACTCGCTGAGGCGAAACTGATTTAGTTCTGGCGTGTGGCGATGGTCGCTTCAGCCGGATAGAGGAGCATCAATCATGGCAAGTTCCATACTCGTAGTCGGAGAAGTTGAAGAAGGACGCCTCGCCACAATCACGGCGGAGATGCTCGGCGCGGCCCGCCGCCTTAGCGGCGATGGAACCGTTACCTGCGCACTCATCGGCTCAGGCGTAGAAGCATCCGGCCAGGCAGCCATCGCCCTCGGCGCGGATGAAGTCATCGTCGTCGACGATGCGGCTCTCGCCGAGTACAACACGGACACCTACCTTCAGGCCATGCTCAAGGTCGCGGAACAGGCATCCGCGCCCATCATCCTGTTCGGCCAGACGGACATGGGGAGAGACTTGGCGCCGCGGCTGGCCTTCCGTCTGGACACGGGCGTCATCATGGACACGATTGAACTCGCGATGGACGGTGATCGGCTGCAGGGCACACGCCCCTGCTACGGCGGCAACGCCCGCGCGATTAACGTCGTTCGCGGCGACCCGCAAATCGCCACGGTTCGCGCTAAGTCACAGGACCTTGCCGCGGAGGACTCTTCCCGCCAGGGAACGGTGACCAAGATCGATGCGGCCATCGATCAGAGCGCGGTGCGCGTCAAAGTCATCGAACGAAGTGGCGTCTCGGCAGAAGGGGTCCGTCTGGAGGACGCCGACGTCGTCGTCTCCGGTGGCCGCGGTCTCGGCGGGCCAGAGAACTTCGACGTGATCGAAGATCTGGCGAGCGCACTGGGCGCCGCCGTCGGCGCCAGCCGCGCCGTCTGCGACCTAGAGTGGCGCCCCGTTTCGGAGCAGGTTGGGTTGACCGGCAAGGTCGTCAGCCCTACGCTCTATATCGCGGTCGCCATCTCTGGCGCCAGCCAGCATATGGCCGGCTGCTCCGGCTCCAAGAACATCGTCGCCATCAACAAGGACGCTGACGCCAATATCTTCAAAGCCGCCCGCTTCGGCATCGTCGAGGACTTTGCGAAGGTCATGACGCCTCTGATCGAGGCAGTCAAGCAAGAGAAAGGCGGCTAGCCGGGCCAAGAAGGCCACCCACATGGCGAAGCTGGCAGACCTCATCCAACGCGCATGGCGCCCTACGTCCGCACCTCTGGGCTTTGCGTCCGCGCGCACTAAAGCCACGCCCAGCATGATCATCGTGGCGCAGATCAACGCGGGCTGGAAGGCTGCGGCGAGCGACGCCATAGCCGCGGGCGCCAGCGTGATCTTGCTTTCCGGCAGCCCCAAGGAGAACGACATCAAAGCCGCGGCCGAGGCCGGAGCCGGCAGCCCCTGCGGCCTCATCGCGGACGACGCGGCCAAACTAGATGCTCTCCGCGAGAGCGGGATCGACTTCGTCGTCCTGGACAACCAGGCTCCAGCCAGCGCCCTGCAGACCGAAGATCTCACCTTCCTCCTCAAAGTCAGCGAAGAACTCTCGGACGTCCAGCTCCGGACCCTCGATTCACTGCCCGTCGACGCCCTCGTTCTCGAGACGCCACCCGGCACCCTCACCATCGGGAGGCAGATGGAGCTACAGCGCATCACCGGCCTCGCCCGCAAGCCCATGCTCATGTCGCCTGCCGCCGATGTTAGCCGCGACGACCTCTTGTCGCTCCGCGACGCGGGCGTCATGCTCCTCGCCGTCGACATGAGCGCCTCAGATGGGGCTAAGACCATCGGGCAGCTCGCGAAGCTCGTGAAGGCGCTGCCGCCGCGCCGCCTTCGCCCGCGTGGTGAGAAGGGGGAGGTTAGCCTACCCACGCCATCTCAATCGCACGAGGAACACGACGACGAAGACGAGGAGTAAGGCCCGGCAGAGCGCAGGCGCTCCATGCTAAACCCGTTCCGGCTCATCGCTACCCTGTTAGGGTTTCTCGTGCTCGCCACGCCCATCGCGGCCGTGGCTTTTTTCTTCGTCGCAATCGCCGGCAGCCCCGGTACCTGCGAGGACGAGAACCGGCCCATCACCACGTCGGCCCAGCTCGCGACCCTGTTCCAGGACAAGTGGGACGTCCTTGAAGCTGCGCTCGACGCTGGCCAGCCTGCGTCCGCCAACTTCACCGAGAGTGAAGTCACCTCACGAGCCAACCTCTGGCTGGAGGAGAACGACGCCCCGATAGACGATATCTTGATCTGCTTTGGAGACGGTACCGCGTCCGCTTCGGCCCAGATCGACATTCCTTTCGTGCCAGGTGACATCGATGTCCTCGTCTCAGGAACGTTGATCCTCACAGGAGACGTCGCCGATGCTGATGTCGACAAGATCGAAGTTGGTGGCTTGCCTGACCTGCTCACCGACCTCGTCGAGAACTTCATCGACGACATCTTCGAGGACCAGACCGAAGACCTCGACTTGGATCACAGCTTCTCGCTGCTCTTCAGCGAAGGCGAAGTTACCATCAGCGGGCTGCCCTAAACCGGCGTAGGCCCGCGCTGTGCACCCCGGTCTCGCGCCTGTGAGCAGTCTCGTAGAGACTGGAAGCGACTGAGGCAAGGCCTCAGTCGCCGTCTTCGCCGAACATCCTCCGGCGCTCGGCCTCGCCGGCTTCCATGTCGGGGCCGCCGGAGAGCGCATCCGCAATGCGGTCTCCATCCCGAGCGATCAGTGGCATCGCCGTGGAGCGACCCCGTCCCTGTAGGGATGGTCGACCCAGGCGTCTTGCCGTCGGACGCAGCCAGCGGTCCCCCGGCCTTAGCGTTCTTGAAGAGTTCCGCGGCAGAAGGAGCACGGATCGTGGCTCTCTACGAGCCGTAAGGCGTTACTCCCCTATCCTCACCTTTCGCACGTCAGACATCTTGGCGCCGCTGCCGCCGCGCCGCACAGCGATGATCTCCGCGACGATGCTCACGGCGATCTCCTCCGGCGTCTCGGCCCCGATATCGAGGCCGATCGGCGTATGCACCCGCTCCAGCGCATCGCGAGCGATCCCTTCGCGGGCCATGTGCGTCAGCACGGTGCTGACGCGCCGCTTGCTCCCGATCATGCCCACAAACGCCGCGTCCGATTCCACCACCGTGCGCAGCCCCGCTTCGTCCTGCTTGTGTCCGCGCGACACCAACACGATGTAGGTTGATCCGTCGATCGGATAGCGCTCCAGCTCCTCAGTAATATCGCCACAGATCACGCGGTCCGCCGATGGAAAGCGCTCCTTGTTCGCGAACGCCTCACGGTCGTCCAACACCGCGACCGAGAAGCCAGCCTCGGCGCCAATCGCCGCCAGCGACTGACCGATGTGCCCGCCGCCGACGATCAGCAGCGACACCGGGCTCTCCGTCACCTCGATCATCACTTCAATGTCGGCGCCCCGCTTCGCCCGAGAGCCATCCGCGCCATACTGAAGCGACTCCACCTGGATGCGCGGCAGCCGGTCGAGCGCTGCCTGGGCGTCTTCCGCCACCGCCTCCTCCAACGCGCCGCCGCCCAGCGAGCCCAGCCGCTCGCCTTCGGTCCTCACAAGCAACTTGGCGCCTAGTATCGGACCGCCTTCGGGCGCGCGGATCACCGTCGCCACGGCCACGGGCGCACCCCCTCGCGCAGCGCGCAAGACCTCCTGAGCGATGCTGTCTGCGTCACTCATACGTTGAACAGCATGAGCATCGTGTCTCCGTCCTGCACGATGTACTGCTTCCCTTCAGTGCGCAACAGGCCGCGTTTGCGCGCCTCCGGGAGTGAGCCACACTCCAACAGCTCCTCCCAGCCGATCACCTCAGCGCGGATGAAGCCACGCGAGATGTCCGTGTGGATCTGGGCTGCGGCGTCCAGCGCCGTCGAGCCTTCCGCAAGCGCCCAGGCGCGCCCCTCCGGCTCGCCTATCGTGAAGAACGTCAGCAGCCCCATCGCCCGCTGCGCCGCCGCCACCATCCGTGCGACGCGATCCTCGCCGACACCCAGCTCGCGGCGGAACTCGGCGGCGTCCTCCTCAGTCAACTCTCCCAGCTCCTGCTCCAGCTTCGCGCACAGCACTACCACCTCAACGCCGGGTGCATCCGCATATCGCTCTGTAAATTCCGCTTCGATCTCGGCGGCGCGACCGACCTCGGACTCGTCCACGTTGATCACCAAGAGCAGAGGCTTGTTCGTCAGGAGGATGTAGCCGCTGAGGATTTTCGCCTCGTCCGCTGAAATCTCCTGGCTCCGCAGCGGCTCCTCGCGATCGAGGCCCTCCCTCAAGCGTATCACCAGCGCCAGTTCTCGCTCCTCCGCGGCGCGGTCATCCGACTTGCCCGAACGCAGGTTCGTCTCCAGCTTCGCCTGCCTGCGCTCTAGCGTTGCGGCGTCCGCGAAGGCCAGCTCTAAGTCCACGCTCGCGATATCTCGATGCGGGTCGACGCTGTCCCCAGAAGCGAGCCCGGCCTCCTTGTCGAACGCATGAACCACGTGCACCAGCGCGTCGCACTGGGAGAGCGCGGCCAGATGCGCCGCCGTCGGGCCCTCGTCGCGGACCGTCAGCCCGCCGGGGAAATCCAGATAGCGCGTTTCGATGTATGTGGTCTTCTTTGGGTGATAAAGCGCCGAAAGTTTGTCGAGGCGCTCATCCCGTAGCTTCACCACGCCGATGCTCGGCTCCAGGCCGCCAAACGAGCCCACGTGCGCGCTCCCTCGTGTGACACAGTTGAAGACCGTCGTCTTCCCCGCAAGCTCCAGCCCGATAATGCCAAGATCCATCGCAGACTCAGCTTAGGCAGGCGTCAAGAGCGTGCCAATTGAGGGGCGTCCTAGCCTAGAACCCCTTCTCAAGAGCCCAATCGCTGCTTAGTAGCGCGCCGCAGAAGACAAGGCCAAGCGCGATGAGCATGTTCACAGCGGAGACGATAATCGACCAGCGCCGGACTGGGGCGATTTCGTCCGCATCAACCGCCGCCTCCTGCATGCTGAGCACGCGCGGCCCAATTACAAAGCTATGGAGCCCTGTAAGAACCACGGTAGCAATAAGCAGCGTCATCTTCACCTGAAAGACCACGCCGAAGTTGAGGTCGAAGAGTTGGTCGATGTCCAGATCTTCTTCGTAGAGGTTTGCGATGCCGGTGATGACGAGCACCGTTAGCGCGCCCCAGGCCAGAGAATTGAACCGCTTTGTGATCACCCGCATCACGCGCGTGCGGACCTGCATGTCTTCGATTGTCCGCACCGCCGGCACGGCGGCAACGAACATGAACACCTGCGGGCCCACCCATATCGTGGCGGCCAGGATGTGTATCCAAGGATTGACTACTTCGCCCATCGCCCGGACTCCTTCCTACCTGATGATGATCTGCTCGCGCTCCGGTCCGACCGAGACCATCTCGATTGGGCAGCCCAGTAGCTCCTCGATCCGCTCAACGTACAACTGGGCCTGCTTGGGAAGGTCGTTGAACTTGCGCACGTCCGCCGTTTCCGCCTGCCAGCCCTTGTGCTCCTCGAACACCGGGGTCACGCGGCTCAGTTGTGTCATCGTGGGCGGGAAGAAATCGATCTGGTTGCCGTCCAGCTCATACGCCGTACACACCTCGATAGCTGGGAAGTTGTCGAGCACGTCCAGCCGCGTGAGCGCCGCGCCGGTCACGCCGTTCACACGCACGCTATACCGCGAGGCCACTCCGTCGAACCAACCGCAACGTCGCGGACGGCCCGTCGTTGCGCCAAACTCCGGCGCGGGACCTTCCCGGCGTAGAATATCGCCCGTCTCGTCATCCAACTCAGTCGGCATGGGACCCGCGCCGACTCGTGTCATGTACGCTTTGTACACACCCACGACACGTTCAATCTGCGTCGGGCCAATACCGATCCCGATCGGCGCGCCCGCCGCGAGCGGAGAGGGCGCGGAGGACGTCACAAACGGATACGTGCCCGCGTCCACGTCCAGCAGGCTGCCCTGCGCGCCTTCAAGCAACACCTGTTCGCCCTTGTCGAGCGCATCGCGGACGATCGACGAAGTGTCGCGCACGTACGGCTTCAGCTCACAGCCAAATTTCACGAACGCGTCGAACAGCTCCTCGAAATCGAGCGGCTCCGCGTCATAGAGCTTCACCAGCACCGCGTTCTTTTCCGGCAACACCTGCTCCAACCGCGCCCGCAGCGCGTCTGGCTCAAGCAGGTCGGCCATCCGGATACCGCGGCGCGCAATCTTGTCTACGAACGCCGGACCCACGCCGCGCTTCGTCGTCCCTATTGCCGCGTCGCCACGCGCCTGCTCCTCCAACTCGTCCAGCATCTGATGGTACGGAAACAACACCTGCGCCCTGTCGCTCACGAACAAGTTCTTCGTGCTCACGCCGCGTTCTTCCAACTGGTGTATTTCGTCCAGCAGTACCGCGGGGTTAATCACCACACCATTGCCAATCAGGCAGACCTTGTCTGGGTAGAAGATGCCCGCAGGCACCAGGTGGAGAGCGAACTTGCCCATGTGGTTGATGATCGTGTGGCCCGCATTATCGCCCGCCGAGTAACGCGCGATAATAGCGGCATCCTGGGCCAGCAGGTCCACCATCCTGCCCTTGCCCTCATCGCCCCACTGGCCACCTATGACAACGAACGCTGGCATGCTTCGCGCCCCGAGTACACGGGGCGCACGTTCCTTTCCCTGGCAGCGGCATTCTGGGGCCGCTGGCCCAGCGGGAGTATACCAGACCCGCCAGCAACGGCAAGCAGCTTCACATCTAACTCAATTGGCCGATTACTAGAGATAGACACCCTAGCAGTGTATCCTTGTTGAGAAATAGGCAACCCCACGCGAGAGGTAGTATGCCCAACGAACGGCGCCAACGCCTAGTGTCCCGCCCGCTGTTTCTATTGAGCCTCCTCATCGCTGTCGTGTCTATCAGCGTCTGGCAGAGCACCGGCGAGGACGCTAGACCAGTCGCTGCTGAGAGCCCAACGTACATCCCGAATCGGTACATCGTCACCTTGCGTGATGGCGTCAGCCCGCGCCTCTTCGCCTCCCTCCTCAACACCCACAAGGACGCGACCGTTATCCACACCTACAGCAGCGCCGTGCGAGGCTTCGCGGGCGCATTCTCAGACGACATCGCGGATGGTCTCGACGACCACCCGTTCGTCGTCTCCATCGAGCGCGACCAACTCGTCACCTTGGCCGACCAAACCCTCCCGATGGGCATCACGCGCGTCGGCACGCACAAGAACGCCAACGCCGCGATCGACGGCATCGACAACAAGGCAGACATCGATATCGCCGTCATCGACACCGGCGTCGACTCGGACCACGCAGACCTCAACGTCGTTGGTGGGTTCGCCTCCTATCTCGGACGGGTCTGGTCGTGGACCCTCTGCGGCGCCAACACCAGTAGCTGGGAGGACGGACACGGCCACGGCACCCACGTCTCAGGCACGATCGCAGCCCGCGACAACGACATCGGTGTCGTCGGACTCGTGCCTGGTGCCCGCATCTGGGCCGTCAGGGTCCTCAGCCCCAGCGGTAGCGGCTGCATGTCAGACGTCATCGCCGGCGTCGACTGGGTCACCGCCAACGCGGATACTATCGAGGTCGCCAACATGAGCTTGGGCGGCGGCAGCAGCGCTTCGCTCTGCAACGCCATCGCCAACTCTATTGCCGCGGGAGTGTTCTACGCTGTAGCGGCCGGCAACTCCGGCACGGACGCGGGCGGCAGCAGCCCCGCCAACTGTTCGGGCGCAACGACCGTCTCAGCAATCGTTGATACGGACGGCCAACCTGGCGGCCTGGGGCCATCACACTTCTACGGCGCCGACGATACGTTCGCCAGCTTCACCAACTACGGCTCTGTCGTGGACATCGCCGCTCCTGGTGTCAGCATCTACTCGACCTACTACACGGGTGGTTACGCTTACATGAGCGGTACCAGCATGGCCTCCCCCCACGCGGCCGGCGCCGCCGCCCTCCACATCCTCAAGTCCGGCGCCCCCACCAATGCCGCGAGCGTCCAGGCTGTCGAAGATGCCCTCATCGCAGCCGGCTCGCCTCAAGCCGGGCCTTATGGCGCAACCGGAGACCCGGACGGCATACCTGAGCCGATCCTCTGTGTGGGATGGACGTGCGCGGGCGCTACGCCAACGCCAACCTATACGCCAACGGACACGCCGGTACCGCCAACGCCTTCGGTCACGCCAACAGCCACGCCGATCCCGCCGACGCCAACGGCCACGCCGATCCCGCCGACGCCAACGGCCACGCCGATCCCGCCGACGCCAACAGCGACGCCGATCCCGCCGACGCCAACAGACACACCTGTGCCAACGGACACACCTGTGCCATCGGACACACCAACGCCTCCGCCACCGACGAGCACGCCAACACCTGTGCCGCCAACGGGCACGCCTACGCCCACGAATTCGCCGATTCCGCCAACCGACACTCCTGCCCCAGGCAGCACAACGCTATACGTGGCCTTAAGGAGCAGCCAGGTCGTCGACGGCGTCAGCGTTGCCAACGAAGACATCCTCGCCTTCGACGGTACCGAATTCACAATGTATTTCGACGGCAGCGACGTGGGCATTGGCGGCCTCGCCCTGAGCGCCTTCGCCATCATTGGCGATGACGAGATCCTCATGTCGTTTACATCATCCACCTCCGCGCTGGGCATCGGGACCGTCGACGACTCGGATATCGTCAAGTTCCATGCCACGTCACTCGGCAGTTCGACAGAGGGTTGGTTCGAGTTCTACTTCGATGGCAGCGACGTTGGCCTCAGCAGCAGCAGCGAAGACATCGACGCACTAGAGCTGCTGCCCAACGGCAACCTGCTCATCTCAACCCTCGGCAGCTTGAGCGTCTCCGGCGCATCCGGCAGGGACGAAGACCTGTTTCAGTTCATACCCGCGACTCTCGGGCCAACGACAGCAGGCGCCTGGTCGTTGTACTTGGACGGGAGCGACGTCCGCCTCAGCCGCAGCGCCGAGGACATCGATGGTGTCGCCGTAGACACCGCTGGCGAAATCTACCTCTCCACACTCGGCAGCTTCTCGGTCAGCGGCCTGTCAGGCAGGGATGAGGACGTATTCGCCTTCAGCCCAACCTCCACGGGGAGCAGCACTTCAGGCACCTTTAGCTCGCCCCTCTTCTTCGATGGCAGTACCCATGGCATCTCCTCGAACGACATCAAGGCCTTCGACCTGCCATAGACGCCTCAGCTCCTATCAGTTGCGCCGGTAGCCATCCGCGGCCTAGAATCGGCGCATGACCAACCCGCCCACGCCCCTGATTCGCGTCTCCTCCATCCCGTTCCCGGATGCCTACTCGCTCCCGGACAAGCCCAGCGCGTCCGGCCCGGCCTTGGAAGCGTTTCGCCAATCCGGGTTCGTCCTCGGCAGCGACCTTGCCCTGTTTGAGGAGGGCATGAATCTCCAGCTCAAGATCGTCCGCGATGCTTCGTCCTCACGGTTCCGCAAGCATCCGTACGCCGCACTGATGGGTCTCTGGTCGCGCACGTTCTCCGCCTTGGCGGATGGCTGCGCGCTTGCGACCCGCGGCTCCTACGGGTCCTGCGCGCCACTTGTGCGGTCCGCCTGCGAGTTCATCGCCGCGCAGCACCAACTCCACGCGGCGGAGATGGAACTCTTCATCGAATGGTTGGCCACCAACTTCACACCCAACGTTGAACACAAAGCCTTCGAGTTCGGCCTCGGCCGCTACTTCGCCGGCGGCACGCTCGCCGACGATGTAAAGTTGCGCCGCGTCTACCGGCCGGCCAGCGAACTCGGCCGGCCCAGCTTTGGCGCCACCACGCTCCTCATCGGCCCGGAGTCCAACAACCGGCGGCTCGCGCTCACCTTCGCGGACAGCAGCTTTCACGTAGGGTGGGCAGAGCTGACGCTCGGCTGGCTGCTTGCGCTGTGCGAACGACAGCTAGCCGTCGCCGTCCACGCAAAGGGCACGTTCGCCATCCACGACGACACCCACGCTGCCTACCGCGCCTTCGCTGAGCGGGTCGAGCAAGCGTTATCGCGAACTGACCGCTGCTCTGTTGAAGAGATCGAAGAAGGCCAGTACAAGCGCTACCTCGCCCATAACGTCCGCCGTGCCGCTGGCTCAGCTCCCAAGAAGATCCTGCTCTAGCCAGCGAGAAGCCCGCTCCGGGAGACGAGGAGCGGACTTCTCAGGGTACGCGGCCTAGCCGCGCGTAGGCTTAGGGATACAGGAGGTCACGTATCTTGTTCCCGTACTCTTTATTCAAGCTACCATTCGCGTGCGATCGTCGGTATGACCTCGCTCACATTGGCCCGATCATCTCGTAGGGAATGTCTGGGATAGCGCAAGCCCGCACCGGACAACTGGTGGTGGGGTAGGAAGGATAGTCCGATGCGGGCAACTGCTCTGCAGGGAGGGCCCTTGCCCTCGGAGGAGGTAACGTTTGAACTCCGGTGCCTGCACCAGTAAGCTACCAGCCGGAGAGCCACCTCCTCTATGAACCACTTCACACATAGAGAAGCCGGGAGCTGTGTTGCCCGCAATCTCAGTCGTGGGTAAGATGCGGCAACACGCCTCGCGTAGACAACCGGCTGACGGAGAAGATCATGGCTGAGGGAAGCCTTTCAGACCTACGCATTATCGATCTCACTCAGGGGATCGCTGGGCCCTACTGCACTAAGCTCTTCGCCAGCCTCGGAGCGGAAGTCATCAAGGTCGAACCGCCTGCGGGTGACGTCTCGCGGAAGTTCGGTCCCTTCCCTGACGGCAAGCCCCATCCTGAGAAGAGCGGCCTCTTCCTCCATCTCAACACCGGCAAGAAGAGCGTGACGCTCGATCTCGAGGCGGACGCCGGTCGTTCGCTGCTCAAGAAGCTGCTCGCCGAGGCCGACATCCTCATCGAGGGCGACGGCCAGACGCGCATGGCCGAACTCGGCCTCGCCCACGACGATCTCAAGGGCGACCTGCCGAATCTCGTCTACGTATCCGTCACCCCATTCGGCTGCACAGGCCCCTACAAGGACTACCGCGGCAACAGCCTCACCGCCATGGCCATGAGCACCATCATGTACAACACAGGCGACCCCGACCGCGAGCCTCTCACCACAGGTGGCACGCCGGCCGAATACATCGCGGGCATTCACGCCTGGATCGGCGCCCTCGCCGCCCTCGCCTATCGGGCTGAGCACGGCAAGGGTCAGCACGTCGATGTTTCGCTCGCAGAAGCCGCCGCCTGCGCCGACGAATACAACGCCGGCATGTACGCCTTCCAAGGAGCCGTCCGGCGGCGCTTCTACTCACGCCACGTCTTCGGTTACCCCATGGACATCATGCCCTGTAAGGACGGCCACGTCGTCGTCATACCAGGCGCCTCTGGCTTTTCTCAGCCCGGCCTCACGCCGGAGGGCACCGTCTCTTCCATGGCACTCCTCATGGAGGATCCGGAGCTCGACCAGAACCCGCTCTTCCAGAGCGGCCAGGCCCGCATGATCCAATGGAAGGAAGTCGACGAACTGATCCAGCCCTTCCTGAACACAAAGGGCTCCAAGGAGATCGTCGAGTTCGCCCAGGCGCTGCGCATGCCGTTCGCGCCGGTACCCACCGTAAAGGACCTGGTCGAGGACGAGCACCTTCAGGCTCGCGCGTTCTTCGAGCAGATCGATCATCCCGATGTCGGAGAGCTTACCTATTCGGGGGCGCCCTTCCGCATGAGTGAGACGCCGCCTTCCATCAGCCGAGCGCCCACACTGGGCGAACACAACGGAGAGTTCGATGCCCAAGGCGAGTAGTAACTGAGGCGGCACAAGGAGGTTAAAGTGGCCAAAAACTTCAATTGTCAGGATTGCGGCAAAGAGTTTTCGCTAGATGAAAATGTCCTTGCACGATACCCAGGATGGACTCCCAAACAGTGCCTCAACTGCAGGCCAAGACGGAGCTCAGAACCAAGACAAGACGAACGCCTTACGCCTTCGGAAACTCTCGAGCAGTTTGTGGAAGGGCCCGAAACCGGGGTATTCACAGACGGTTTCTGCGAGACGAACCCCGGCCGTGGTGGATGGGGTGCGGTAAGAGTAGTCAAAGGCCAGATACTCGCAGAGCGTTCGGGTCTCGACGACGAGGCTACAAATAACCGGATGGAACTCAAGGCTCTAATCGAGGGCTATAAGATGCTCGAGGGAGATGAGACCATCGACGTGTTCACCGATAGCCAGCTCTGTGTCAGCACGATCACAAAATGGGCAGCTTCCTGGAAGAAGAAAGGCTGGACTCGCGGGAAGAAGCGCGAGCCTGTCAAGAACCTAGACTTGGTTCAGGAACTATACGAACTGGCCCAAGCACACCCACTGGCCAAACTTCAATGGATAAAGGGCCACGCGG
>JADFRJ010000144.1 GCA_022561355.1 Chloroflexota bacterium
AGCCCTCCATAGGTCATTCGGTGCGCTCCTCTGATTCGTCAGAGGCTCCCACCGTTAGGCCCGTCCGGAGCCTATCCGGGCCCCGCTCCCCGCGGGAACTTCCTGTCGTTCTTCATCTGGTAAGGCAGCCCACTGGGCGGTTCACGCCAACCCTTAACGATCTTGGCTGTTCAACAGAGGGGGCAGGCCATGCCCTGTTCGCCATCGGATCGCTGCGCCCCTCAGGCCAGACCCACTTAGGAGACGGCTTCGACGCGAGTTGCCGTCCTTCCCAACGTACCTCGGCACAATTCGAACAGGTTCCAGGGAGGGATGAGTGGAAGAGTGGTGGGCCATGGTGGACTCGAACCACCGACCTCAGTCTTATCAGGACTGCGCTCTAACCAGCTGAGCTAATGGCCCGACCGATTGCCGTACTTGGGATTATACATGAGAGACCTCTCCACGGATCAGGCCTCACCCCGTCGCGTTGCTCGCAAAGAGGCCCACCAACCTCCCACACCGGCCCTCCCCTACGTCGCGTTGTTGCGAACCTGCGCGTAGACCAAGTGCGCCCAGAGCGCCAGCACGGGGAGCGGCTTCGCGGCGTGGTGGAGGACGACACCCCAGGCCGGCCACGACTCCTGAATCGAGACCAATGAGCCCGCGGGCGGTAGCGACGCGCCGCTGACAGCGTTGACCAGCCAGTACGGTGACGGCATGGCGACGAACGCGAACGTGACCAGCGCGATCCAACGGCTCGCCGGCCTGAACGCCACGAGCAGCACGAGCGCAGGCAGCAGCATCACATAGTGGTGCTCCCAAGCCGTATAGACGAGAAAAAACGTGCAGATCCAGACACCAAAGAGCGCGAGCACATCGAGTCGGCGGGAGAAGAACGTAACACCTAAGCCAACGCCCACCACCGCCGCGACCAGAACCAGGGAGAACGGCCCGGGTAGATTGGTCGCGGTCGAATCGAACGCCAGGTAGCTGTTGCGAACCAGCGCCAGCAGGCCATGTTCGCCGGAAGAGAACTGGAACAACCGCTGGTCCGGATCCTCGAAGAAGCGCATCTCACCCGGCCTGAGCTGATAGTCCAACAGGCCGTATCCTCCATTGAGGACCTGGCTGAGATTGATCCAGAGAAAGTACTGCAGGTCCCGCAGCCGCCCCGCAAAGTAGGCCGCGTTCAACGCCACCAGCACTGCGCCGCCCGCGATCGCCCGCCACCAGCCGACCCGGATCAGCAGTGGCAGTAGCAAGGCGCTGTTGCTCTTCGTGACGATCGATACAGCCCACGGCAGGCCCCCTCGCAGTTCGCGTCCCCTGACGAGCCCGAGGCCCGTGAGCAGCAGCAGCGTCGCCATCAGGAACGAGAACTGGCCGACGTACAGTTCGACGTAGAACGGCGTGAACACGAACCACATCGATGCCGCGACGAGCGCCCAGTCGCTCCGGCCCGCCACACGCCACGTAAGATAGGCGTTGAGGACGAGGAGCAGTTCGTTGATGGCAACCCACGTCCAGTATCCCTCCCAGGCCGGGAGCGCGTTGAACGGGACAGCCACGACGTAGGCGACCAGCGGGAGATATCGAAACGGGTTGTGGTGCGGCGTTACGGAGGTGTCCGCGCCATCGAAGTGGTAGACGGAGCGATTCTCCAGGACGCTGTGGCCCGCCTCGTAGACGCTGAAGAAGTCGATCCCCTGCGGCAGGCTGGCTGAGTTGTCGAACAGGCTATCGAGGTAGCCCCAGAACAGCGAGCCCATCATGAGCGCATGGACCAGCACCGCAATCGCTAACAACACGAACGCCCACTTCGAGCGGAGCTCTTTGCGCAGCCTCTTCATCGTCACGCTGGAGACTAACCTAACGCGGCATCCTGCCGGGGAGCAATCACCCACGTCACGCTCAAGTGGTCATATGGGCGGCAAGCGAGGCGATCATGTAGACTTTCAGCCGCTCGCCCATTGACTGACCAAAGCGCTAGGACCATCTCGCTGCAGAACACCAACGCCGGCTTCCCTACCCTGCTGGGCCTGTTCCTGACGACGATGGCCACGCTGACGTACGAGGTCCTCCTGACCCGTATCTTCAGCGTCACCATGTGGTATCACTTCGCCTTCATCGCGGTCTCGGTCGCGCTCTTCGGGCTCACGGTGGGCGCCCTGATCGTGCACCTCCGCCCCACAACCTTTCCCCCCGAGAGAACGAACGAGCGGCTGGCGCAGGCGGCCGTGCTCTTCAGCGTCAGCATTGCGCTCACCTTCGTGACGCAACTTGCCATTCCCTTTAACCCAGAGTGGAGCTTCATCGGCGTGTACTCATCAGCCCTGCTCTTCGCCATCATCTCCATCCCGTTCATCTTCAGCGGGATCGTAGTGGCGCTGGCGCTGTCACGCTTCCAGAGCGAGGTCGGGCGGCTCTATGCCGCGGACCTGGCCGGCGCCGGCCTGGGCGCGGTCGCGGTGATCTGGCTGCTGGACCTCACGAAGGACGGCCCGTCCGCCGTTATCGCTATCGCGGGGGTCGCGGCGATCGGCGCCATGGCCTTCGCTTTGGGGAGCAGCCACGCTCGCCTGGCGCGGCTGGGCGGCATCACCGCGCTGCTATTCATCGTTCTTGCCGGCGCCAACGCTTACGCCGCGCAAAACCACACAGCCGTGTTGCGGATCCTTTGGGCCAAGGGCGAGCAGGAGTCCCCCGGCGTGTTCGAGACCTGGAATGCCTTCTCCCGGATCAAGGTGAGTGAGGACCCCGACCCGGCGAATCCCTTCGCCTGGGGCATGAGTCCCGCGTATCCAGGCGGTGACCCTCCGGAAGAGCTGCTCCTCCAGATCGACTCCGCCGCCGGTACCGTGCTCACGCGCTTTGATGGCGACACCACCGCCCTTGAGTATCTAAAGTACGACGTCACCAGCATCGCCCACTACCTACGCCCGGAAGCGGACGTCTTCATCATGGGGAGCGGCGGAGGCCGGGACATTCTCGCGGCGCTGGCGTTCGAGCAATCATCCGTCACCGGCATCGAGTTGAACGGCGATATTCTCGACATCACGAACGAGCGCTTCGGCGACTTCACCGGCCACCTAGACGAGCGCCCTGACGTGCGCACCATCTCCGGCGAGGCGCGCAGCTATCTGGCGTCATCGGACGAGAGCTTCGACATCATCCAGATCTCCCTGATCGACACCTGGGCGGCCACCGCCGCGGGAGCGTTCGCCCTGTCAGAGAACGCCCTGTACACCGTGGAAGCGTTCGGCGTATTCTTGGACCGTCTAGCCCCTGGCGGCGTGCTGAGCGTCTCCCACTGGTACGTGAACAGCCAGCCAACGTCTTCCTATCGGCTCACGTCGCTGGCGGCGGTTTCGCTCCGGGAAGCAGGGTTCGCGGACCCGGAAGACCATCTGATGTTCGTCCGAAGCCCTGGGGAGGACGACTTCTTCCCCTCCGTAGGAACGATCCTCGTCAGCAACGAACCGTTCGATGCTGACGACGTCCGCGAGATGGTGGAGGTGGCCGACCGGCTGGAGTTCAAGCTCCTGCTGGCGCCCGGCGTGGCCGGAGACTCAACGTTCGCAGAAATTGCGGCAGCCAAAAACCCGGCGTCCGTTGACATCGGGGGCCCGGGAGACATGTCCGCCCCGACCGACGACCGGCCGTTCTTCTTCCAGATGGTCCGTTACCAGGACCTCTTCGACTCGTCGCTCTACGACGACGCGACCGCCGAGTTCCTCACGCGGCCGGTGCTTGTGCTCTTCAGCCTCGCGATCTCGGTCATCGGCCTGTCGGTCGCCGTGATTCTTGTACCCACACTGCTATCGACCACTCGCACGGCCCTTCGCGGCCTCGCGCCGATGGTGGTCTTCTTCGCCGCGATCGGCCTGGGCTTCATCTTCATCGAACTCTCACAAATGCAGCGGCTGATCATCTTCCTCGGCCACCCCACGTTCTCGCTCTCCGTCGTGTTGTTCACGCTCCTGGTGTTCGGTGGCGTTGGAAGTTATGCAACGCAGCACCTCATCAAACCAGCGCTCACATGGGCGCTCCTCGTGCCTTTTGGAGCGCTGCTGCTCATCCTCCTCGCCTTCGGCCTGCTCACGCCGGCCATCATCGACGCATTCTCAGCGTCAGGGACGAACACCAGGATCATCGTCGCGGGCGCGATGCTCGCGCCAATGGGCCTGTTCATGGGCATGCCCTTCCCTATCGGCATGAAGGTCGCCGCCATGCGCCGGGACGCTCCCACGGCGTTCTTCTGGGGCGTCAACGGCGCGACCTCGGTCGCGGGCTCCGTCTTGACCACGGCGGTAGCGCTGGGCTGGGGTCTATCTGTATCGTTCTGGGTCGGCATGATGAGCTATGTCGTGGCCGCCGCCGGCCTCGCCATCATCATCAGGCGCGGCCATGTGTAGGCTCCGCATCACGCTGGAAATCGAAGCAGAACCCTAGTTTGGTGATCGATATCACCCGACAAATCGCGCCTATCCACGATGATAGAATCGAGGACGAAGTGGCTCCTCAGGAATAGGGAGGGAGAAGAACAGAACATGGCAGATGTGAAGGTATATGGCGCACCGTGGTGCCCGGACTGTCGGCGCTCGAAGCAGTTTTTCGGCGAGATGCGCATCCCATACGACTGGATCGATATTGACCAGGACGAAGACGGCGTTCGCGTCGTCAAAGAGATGAACGATGGCAAGCAGGTCATCCCGACAATCGTCTTCGAGGACGGCTCGTTCCTGGCTGAGCCGAGCAACGACGAGCTGGCGCGAAAGCTCGGCCTCACCATGAAAGCGAGCCGCAGTTACTACGATCTGATCATCGTAGGAGGGGGGCCGGCCGGCCTCACGGCCGCCATCTACGGCGCTCGTGAAGGCATCGACACACTCGTCATCGAGAAGAGCGCGCTCGGCGGACAGGCTGGCATAACCGAGCGCATCGATAACTTCCCCGGCTTCCCGGAGGGTATCGCCGGCTCCGAGCTGGCCGACCGCATGGTTCAACAGGCGCGCCGCTACGACGTTGAGCTGCTCTCAGCCATCGGCGTGAAATCGCTCAAGCGGGAGAACGGTTACGTCGTCGTCGAGACGGACAGCGGCGAAGGGTACTGCTCGCGCGCCGTGATCGTCACGACCGGGTCCACCTACCGCCGTACGGACGCTCCGGGCGAAGCGGACCTCATCGGCGCGGGTATCCACTTCTGCGCCACGTGCGATGGCCCGTTCTACAAGGGATCGGATGAGATTATGGTGATTGGAGGCGGGAACTCCGGCGCGGAGGAAGGGCTGTTCCTGGCGGAGTTCACGGATAAGGTCGTGCTCTTGGAGTACTCACCAGAACTGGCTGCCAGCGCGCTGCTGCAGGAAAAGATCCGCTCGCACCCCAAGTTCGAGATTCATACCAACACAGAAGTGAAGGAGTTCAAGAGCAAGGGCGGCAAGCTGGAGGCCGTGATCGCCGAGAATCGGGAGACGGGCGAACGGCTCGAGTTTCACCCACAGGGCGCGTTCGTGTTCATCGGCCTCACGCCAAACACAGAGTTCATTAAAGGGTCGGTCGATCTCGACAAGTGGGGATTCGTAGAGACGGACGACTCCATGATGACGTCGCTACCGGGTGTGTTCGCCGCCGGCGACCTGCGAGCAGGCAGCACCAAGCAGCTAGCCTCAGCCACTGGAGAGGGCGTGTCTGCCCTCCTGATGGTCCGCCAGTATCTGCAGAAGCTCGGCGACGTTGCTGAGCACGCTCAGGCGTCCTAGGCGCCGGGTCTGTTCACTGGTTCGCCGATCATGAAGTACGATTTCGACCTCGCGATCATCGGTGGAGGCTCGGCCGGCTTGCTCGCCGCCAACGTGGCACCCCACCTCAGCGCCAAGACCGTCCTGATCGAACGGGACCGCCTCGGAGGCGACTGCCTCTGGACCGGGTGCGTGCCCAGCAAGACGCTGCTCGCCAGCGCAAAGGCCGCCCACACCTTGCGTCACGCAGACCGCTTGGGCCTGCCCGCCAGCGACGCCCCGATCGACACAGCGAAGGTCTGGCAGCGGATCAAGGCCGTGCAGGAGGAGATCGCGGCGGACGACAGCCCTGAAGCGGTCGCCGCGCACGGGACGGAGGTCATCCTTGGCGAGGCCTCGATTGAGAACGGCCACACGGTCCGCGTCGGCGATCGGACGCTATCGACGCGCTACATCCTGCTC
>JADFRJ010000145.1 GCA_022561355.1 Chloroflexota bacterium
TTTGCCTGTCACCCCCGTCGGTGTTCATCAGGTGGATGTCCCTTCCGAGCGTGTATATGATCTGCAGTCCGTCGGGCGACCAGCCGACGACTTCGTGAGCTGTGCTGCGCGTAAGGTTCAATGGATCGCCGCCCTCAATGCTGACCGTGTATACCTCCCTGGTCCCGTCACGCATCGACGTAAACGCGATCTGCTTCCCATCAGGCGACCATCTAGGTTGGGCATCGGGTCCTGTTGTTACGCGGCGTAGGTTGGTGCCGTCGGCATCCATGAGCCAGATTCCGCCGTCCGCCTCGCTCGCAGCTCGCTGTACGAAGGCGATGCTCTTCCCGTCAGGCGACCACGCGGGCTCATGTGCCTCCACACCCTTGGAGAGCCTTCTGTTGTTTAAGCCATCAAGGTCTGCGGCCCGCAGCGTGTACCCGTAATCGCCACTCTGATCGTAACCAGCTACGGCGTACACCATGGCCGTTCCATCCGGAGAACAATCGGCAGCTACCACGCCGGCTCCTGAATCGGCGCCGGCTGTAAATAGCTGCTCTTCACTCGATCCGTCCGCGTTGACGGCAAAGAGTGCCCGTGGCGCTGGGCTCTGCCGGTAGTAGACCACGCGCCCGGGCCCCGAACGCTCTTCCGGAAGCGCTTCTGGATTGGAATTCCCTCCACATGAAAGGAGCAGGAGTGCCAAACCAGCAGGGATGAGGATTGCTGCGCGCATGTCCACACGAATGGTACACCGCTGAATGCGGCAAGGTTCCCAGGCTGTCCTGATGGAGGTGAACCTATGGTTAGCCTGACGAGGCTACGGCTTAGGCTTGCCGCGCGACTGCGCTTCCCGAATCGATTTCTTGATGCGTTCTTCGATTGGGGTGAACGGGTTCATCTTGCCGGCCAGGTCGCGTAGCTTCTCGAAGTTCTCAGAGCCAGACGCTTGCTCTTCGGCCCACCGCTTCGCGAAGGTACCGTCCTTGACCTCCCGAATCACCATCTGCAGGTGCTTGCGGAGCGGTTCGCGGTCTAGGCTGAGGCTGCGCATCATGCCGCCGTACTGGCTGGTTCGCGAATGCAGCTTCGCTTGTTCATAGAAACCGACGTCGGCCATCGCCTGAAGCGTTTCCGCCGCCTCGCCCGAGAGGTAAAGGTCCAGCGCCATCGCTTCAGCGGGAATGCCCGCCTCGATGCCGACCTCCAGCATCGTGTAGAAGGTCATGCCCAGCAACGAACCGTAGCCCTGCTCGTGGTAGAGGTCCAGGATCGTCTCATCTCTCGCCGAAAGCTCGAACGCGGCTCCCGGGCTCGCAAGCGTGCCGATGCCGGACGCCAGCGCTAAGAGCGTCCGCCAGGCGTTTCCACTGGCGTCCTGTTCGACCGAGATGTAGCTGTAGAAGCCCTTGCCCTGTTCGTAGAGCTGGCGGAGCTGGCGTCCAATCATGCGCGGCGCCAGTAGCACCACGTCGACATCGGGCGGAAGTTGAATCGCCTCGTACGTGATGTTATAGCCGGAGGCCAGCACCAGCGTGTTGTGCTGCTGGAGGTGGGGCTGGATCTGTTCCCTAAATACTTCTGGCAGCACCTCATCCGGGACAAGCAGGAAGAGGATGTCCGCCGCATCGGCGGCCTCGGGGACGGCTTGCGGCTTGAATCCGTCCGACCCGGCCTGTTGCCACGTGTCGTCCTGTGCGGTTCCGACGAAGATGTCGCAACTGGTCGATTCTGCTTGGAGTGTCTCGCGGAGGTTTAGCGCCTGAGCCCGCCCTTGGTTGCCGTAGCCGATGAAGGCGACCGCCCGGCCTTCGAGCAGCTTGACGTCCCCGTCGGCGGCGCCGAACGCTCGCAGCGGGGAAGCAGTCTCGCTCATCCCGACGAGGCCGAAAGCCCAGCGTGGCCGTTGCGACGCAAGCACTTGTGACCGTCTTCGTCGAGCGGAATGCCGCAGAGGACGCAGACCGGGCGGCCCGCGTTGACGATCTCCTCGGCTCGACGCGCAAAGGCCCGCGCTTGGCCGCGGCTGACCTGGCAGGAGAAGGTTGGCGTCGCGTTTTCATCGTCCCCCGCCTCAGGGTCGTACGCAAAGATCGAGATGTTCGTCGCCTGGTCATCGTGGCCGATGCCGAGGCGGCTGGGCCTGAAGTCGACATCAGGCATCTCTGGGAAGGAGCCGCCCATGACAGGCTCCGGCTCCGCCGGTTCCTCTGCGCGCTTGGTCTGTTCCAACAGCCGCCGTAGCGCGAGCGCGAGCGACGCTACCTGCTCTTTCTCGAGCCATAGCGATGCCGATTCAAGTCGCGCCATCACGCGAATACGAAACCGGCGATCGCCAGGCTCCCCAATCGCTTCCGGCTCGATGCTATCCGCGCGGCCGAAGTCCCACATTGCCGGTCTATTGTACGATGGGGCCCCTTCTGGGCCAACAAGCAGTGATTGAATGGCGCTAAGCGACTATGATGAGGGCGATGAAGACGAGAGTAGAGATCTCTGCTGGAGGGGTGATGTATCGAGGCACGGCTGGCGGCCCGGAAGTCTGCCTGATCCAAACTCAAGGTGGCAAGGCTTGGCAGCTCCCCAAGGGTATCGTCGAGCGTGGGGAAGAGACTGCCGAGGCCGCCATGCGGGAGGTCTCCGAGGAGACCGGCCTATACGGCGACCTGATCCAGGGCCTGGACAAGATCGAGTATTGGTACGTGTGGAACGAGGACGCCGGTCCCGTTCGCGTGCATAAGTGGGTTTACTTCTATCTTCTGCGCTACACGAACGGGGACACGAGCGATCACGACCACGAGGTTGACGACGCGGTCTGGTTCCCGATTGAAGAAGCGCAGTCGCTCTTGTCGTTCGACAGCGAGCAGAAGGTGATGCGGCAGGCTGGTGAGGTGCTGGCGGCCGAACGCTAGTCGGCGGGCGAGTCTTCGAGTAGCGGCTCCCCATTGCCCTCCACCGCCTGCTTGAGGTTGGCCAAGCCGATGACCAGGCCCATTTCGTAGTTGATGTTGGACCTCCCGAATGTGATCATCTGGAAGATCGCATATCTCAGGCCCTCCGGATGCATCGTCGCGACCACTTCGGTGTGGCCGTCTCGTGGAATCAGCCGGTAGGAGATATACGCTTCGATCCCGTCTTGGAATCTGACACGCAGTTCCAGGTACTCATTGGTGATCGACTCTTTGATTTCATAGACGCCCTGTTCCGCGAGGTTGATTTCGCTGGTGAGTACCTCCCAGATCTTAGAGGGCTCCGCGTTGATGGCGAATGCCTTTTCGACGGCCATATTGCATTATAGCCACCGGGAGACGCGGGCTCGCTGGTGCTAGGCGTCGTTTGGGGTGTCGCAGCAGCCGCGGCGGCGGAGGCCCTGCGTGATCACCTCCAGGCCGTTGAGCGCTTGATCGCGTTCGCCCTCGAGGCCCTTGATCTGGCGCTGCAACGTGTGGAGCATCGTTTCTCGTTCGCTGCAGAGAGTCTCAAGCCGCTCGTAGCTGAGGTGGTCTTCATCCTTATATGGGTGCATGACAACAACTTGAACGTGCTCCATGGCGAGACGTTTCGCCGCGGACGCGCCAAATCTGACACTTAGCTGCTAACTACTCGAGATCGGGTTGGGAATTAGGGCTTTCCCTGACGGTCGATCGCTCAAGTCCCGCGGTGATTGGCCGAGAAGCCCCTGACAGCCCGCGACAGGATGTCGCTGGTGAGAGCCAGGGCGCAGGAGGCGCCAACGCAAGAGTGAAGCTCATCGTCACCATCCCAGCCAATCACGAGGAAGCTCACATCGCCGAAGTGATCGAGGAGATCCCGCGGTTGGTGTGCGGCGTCATGTCAGTCGGATCGGAGCTGGCGAGAGGCGGGACGGCTGTGTTCGACCGTATCGAAAACGTGCATGCGAGGAGGGACAATCGTGTCGCTTAGCAATCTAAAGAACAGCATCGTAGGCATCATGGGGCTGGGAGTCGTCGGCGATGGCGTCCAGCACTACTTCGAGCGAACGGACCACGAGATCAGAGTCTACGACCCGAATCGCGGGCTCGGCTCCATCGAGTCGATCAACGAGGCGGACGTGGTCTTCATCTGTGTGCCGACGCCGTATCTGCCGGAGCGGGGCTTCGACGACAGCGCGCTAGAAAACGCGATCAGCCTGTTGGAGGGCTCGAAGACCGTCGTCATTAAGTCGACCGTTCTGCCAGGCACGACCGAGGCGTATCAGACCCGCTACTCCCAACACTGCCTGCTCTTCAGCCCGGAGTTCCTCCGCGAGGCGCACGCGCGCACCGACTTCCTGCGGCCGGATCGTCAGATCGTCGGTTACACGGCGCAGAGCCGGCACCTGGCAGACGCCGTCTTGGCGATGCTGCCGGCGGCTCCATACATGGAGGTCATGGGCGCCCGTGAGGCGGAGATGGCGAAGTACATGACGAACACGTTCCTCGCGCTCAAAGTCACGTTCGCAAACGAGATCTTCGATCTCTGCACAGCTCTGGACGTTGAGTACGACAAAGTACGAGAGGCCGTCACCGCCGACCTGCGCATCGGAGCGTCGCATTTTGACGTGAACGATGGCGGCTATCGGGGCTACGGCGGCAAGTGCTTCCCGAAGGACACAAAGGCCCTCCTGGAACTAGGGGAGCGTATGCAGGCGCCGCTGCGGCTGCTGCGCACGGCCGACCGGATCAACGATTCGCTTTTGCCGCCCAGCACCGAGCCGTCCGTGCTGAGGCTGCTGCCCGTTCCGACAAAAGAAGCGTTAGAGCCAGAGGCGCTGGACGACCAGGCTGCCTAATCCGGCGATTATCGCGTAGAGCCGTCAGCTATTGACTCCGGCCTGAGCGGCCTGGCCGGCGGAGTACGTACGTGCTCCGCCGGCCGCAGGTTGTGCCTTCCACACAATCAGGAAAGCAGCGCCGGCTAAACGCCGCGTAGGCCCATCATGAGGCTTAGGAACACAGTTTCGAATCTACAGCAGAACAGAGCTGAGAGGAGAACACTGTGCAACCGAACACCGAAACCGCGAACTGTGCGCCTAATCTTGCGATTTCCGCCACGCTTAGAGACGGGTTCGCGCTCTCCCTGCGGGCGGAGGGACGGGCGCCGAAAACCGTCGTCTCTTACCTAGAGGCCGTCGACCTGCTCCTGGCCTATACCACCGAGCGGGGGATGCCCGACGTTTCCCACCTCACGGCAGAACACCTGCGAGAGTTCATCGCGCATCTCTTCGACAGGGGGAACAAGCCTGCCACCGTCTCCAACCGCTACCGAGCGTTGAAACGCTTCCTTGGCTGGCTCAGGGACGAGGGTGAGCGGACAGACAACCCACTGGACCGCATCAAGCCACCAAAGATTCCTGCCCAGGTCATGCCGCACTATGAAGCGGACGAAGTTGACGCCTTGCTCCGGGCCTGTCCGTCCACCTACAGCGGAGTCCGCGACAGGGCCATGATTCTCACACTGTACGACACGGGCCGATTCGGGCATCTGGAGCTTCCATCAGACTCAAATGGGAACGCATCTGCTTACTGAGCAGGCCGCTTCAGGCTCCACATCGACTCTCTTCGCCTTAGGTGTAACGCCCGGATCGGGGGCCGCTTAGGGCGTGAGCCCTAAGATCTGACAGAACCCGCCAATAAAGGTCACTCCAGGCTTCGCTTGCGGAATGCAGGTGGGATCACCAACTCCGGCGGCTGTGGGAGTCTGCGGCGCGTCACTCTCCAAGCAAGACCAGTGTCCAACGACGAAGAGAAGGAACCGTCAATGGTCGTGGCATGATGGCGACTGGAATCGGTGCGGGCGTGAAAGCCTATGACCGCGAACCCGGTCAGCAGCCAGGCCAGCCCGGCGCCGATAAGAGCGGCGACGAGCCAGGCTGCATAGCCGATTTCCGGCTCGAACGGACCGCTACCGGCAGCTGGCGGTTGAAGGCCACTACTAGCCGACGGAGGAGGCGGAGGCGGTGGCGATTCCTGCCTATCATCGGTGGTACCATCGCAACCGATTCCATCGCCGTCGGGGTCGAGGTTGAAAGGGTCTGGCGGCAACACGACGATCGGTCCATCCACGGACAGGGGCTCATCGCCGTCCCCAAAGCAGTCATAGTCTTTTCCCGGTGGCAGACACTCTGTTGGGTATGCCGGCTCGCAATCAGGCGTTGGTTGCGCAGGCATCGGCTCAGTCCGTTTAGGAATCGGCACATCTGTCGG
>JADFRJ010000146.1 GCA_022561355.1 Chloroflexota bacterium
TAGGCCGGGCTCTTTAGACCCCGGCAAGGAGGGTCTGAAGAGCCTCCCCTACGAACTATGCGCTACACAAAACTCATCCCGAGCTTGTCGCCCGTCTGCCGCCGCGAGGGATGAGTACACTTCCACTCTGCGGGACAGGCTTCAGCCTGTCGAAGCGGTCGCGCTAGGCCATCGTGCTGGGCAGGCCCTGGAGGCCGCGCATGATGCAGATTTCGCCGAAGTGCGTGTGGCCGTGCGTCAGGCACGACCGCGATAGGGCCTGAGCCGCAGAAAGCTCGCCGAACGGCCTGAGCGTCCGCACGCGATCGAGCTCAACTTCGTCGATGTTGGCGAGGTAGGCGTCGCTGGCTTCCCAGACCGCCTGTTGGTACACCATCCACTCGTCCATGGCAGGCAGCCGCATCGCGTGCGCGTCCTCCGTCGACATGCCCGTACCCTGCGCGATCTTGTCGAGACCGAAGTTCTCGTGGAAGCCGCCCTCGATCCAGACGGTTGGTTTGCGGTCCTGCAGCACGAACTGGACCACGTTGTCCTCCGTGCGGACGTAGTGCCAGAGCGTATTGCCGATGTGGTTGAGCTTGGTGTCGGGCGGCAGCCAGTGGAGCTGGTCAGGCGTGAGGTCCTTCACCGCCTGATCGATCATCGCGTGCTGGCCGCGTAATCCGTCGCGTATGAACTCGCTAACTGTGCTCACGTTGGGCGTGTCCTTTCCGTAGTAGGGGAGCGTGCCACAGAGTAGCACAGGTAGCGATGCTAAGCTTCCGCCTTGATCTGCTCGACGAGCTCCGCGGCCACGTCGTAGCGGCCGAACGCTGGGATCAGGTAGATGCCCTGGATGCCGCCTCGCGCCGCCTGTACGGTCTCACGCGCGATGGCGGCGCCCTCCTCCAGGCCGTGCTCTCCGGCCTCTTTCATGCGGTCGCGGATCGATTCGGGGATCACCACGCCGGGCAGCTCGTTGTGGATGAACTCGGCGTGGCGCTGGCTGTGGAGCGGCAGGACGCCGATCAGGATCGGCACCTTGAAGCGCGCCGCCTTCGTCAGGAAGCGTTCCAGCGCCTCGACGTCATAGATAGCCTGCGTCATCACGAAGTCGGCCCCGGCCTCGACCTTGCGCCGGAGCAGCTTGATCTCGGCCTCCAGCGAGGCGGCGGTCGGGTTCGCGGCGGCGCCGGAGAAGAACGAGGTCGGTTGCGCCATCGCGCTGCCCGCGAAGTCGATGCCCTCGTTGAGGCCCTTGAGGATGCGCAGCAGCCCCACGGGCGTGACGTCCCACACGCCGACGGCCTTCGCGTAGCCCGACCCGGAGGGGGCGTCGCCGCGCAGGCACAGCACGTTCCGGGTTCCCAGGACGTGCGCGCCGATCAGGTCGGCCTGGAGCGCGAGCAGATTGCGGTCTCGCGTCGTGACGTGCACCACCGGCTCGATGCCCAACTGCTGCCGCAGCAGCACGGCGAGCGCGAACGCGCTCATGCGGACGCGCGCCATCGGGCTGTCCGCGACGTTGACGGCGTCGACGCCGGCCAGGCGCAGCTTGGCGGCGCCCTGCAAGGCGCGGCGCGGGTTGAGGCCGCGTGGGGGGTCGACCTCGGCGGTCACGACGAAGCGCCCGGCGGCCAGCTTCTCGCGCAGCGTGATGTCGTCTGGCTCCAGCTCCGGCGGCAGCTCGAGGTCGATCGCCACATCCGCTGTAGGCGTCTCGACTACTGCGCCGTCCTTCGGTCCGTGCAGCGCACCGTGCATCGCGGAGATGTGCTCGGGCGTCGTCCCACAGCAGCCGCCGATGACGACAGCGCCCGCTGCTACCAGCCGTGAGGTGTACTCCGCGAAGGCTCCGGGGGTGACCGGATAGGAGACCTCCCGCTCTACTACGCGCGGATGGCCGGCGTTCGGCTGGACGGAGAGCTTCACTTTGCTGGCCCGCGACATCTCTTCGAGGATGTCCAGCGCGGCCTGGGGCCCCGGCATGCAGTTGACGCCGACGACGTCAGCGCCGGCGTTCCTCAGCTCTCGCGCGACCGCAGCGGGCTCCTCGCCCATCCACGTGCGGCCGTCGCGCTGGAACGTCACCTGCGCGATCAGCGGAATGTCCTTCTGCACCTCACGGACCGCTTCTACCGCCTGCCGCGCTTCCGCGAGGGAGGGGAACGTCTCCAGCATGATCAGGTCGACGCCGCTGTCGATGAGCACCTGCGTCTGCTCGGCGAACGCCTTGTGCGCCTGCTTCAGCGTGACGTCGCCGCCGGAGGCCAGCCCAACGCCGACCGGCCCAACCGCGCCCGCGATGAAGGCATGAAGGCCGCGGTCGCGCGTCGCTTCGCGCGCTATGGCGACGCCGGCCGCGTTGATCTCAGCGGCCTGCTTGGCGAGGTCGAACGAACGCAGCCGCAGCCGGTTCGCGCCGAACGTGTTCGTCTCGATGATCTCGGCGCCGGCGGTCAAGTATTCGGTATGCACAGCTTGGACGAGCTGCGGGTTCGAGAGGTTCTGCTCGTCGAGGCAGACTGAAGCAGGGACGCCCCGGTCTCTCAGGGCCGTCCCCATCGCGCCGTCGGACAGGAGAACGCGGCGTTCCAGCGCATCGAAAAATGGGTGTGCCATATCAGTCGCCTTGATCGCGAATTATACCCCAGGTCTGGTGTAGTTCCTCTAGGGGAATGCCCTAAGGGAAGTGCGCGATTTCGAAGCTAACTACGCCTTGGCCTTTGCCGGCCGAGCCTTCGCATGGCTCTTGGCGCGAGGCTTTGACTTCTTCCGATCCTTCATCGCCTTCTCGAGCAGGTTGTAGTCGAACTCGGAGATCTTGTGCAGGTTGCCCTGGAAGTGCATCGCCCAACTCTTCGTCTCGCCCTTCTTCGTGAACTCCAGCAGGGGCACGAAGTCGGGGACGTAGAGCATCTGGTCCTCGTCGAGGATGATGTCGGCCTTGGTCTTGACGCGATACGGGTAGTCCTCCTCAGGCTTCTTCTCGCTCGTGAAGAGCTTGGAGTGATCCTCGAACGAATCCGATTTCACCGTGGCGATGCCGCCGAACATCTTGATGCCGGTGAGGTAGAAGACGAGCTTGTCGCCTGGCTCCATCTCGCCGCTCGCCTTGCGGCGCGTGCTCTTGAAGCCGAAAAGATCGAATCCACGGTCGATCGCGACCTGGAAGTTGTCCGGGGAGCCGACGACGATCCAGTATGTCATGTTGCTGTTCCTTTCGTGCGAGACGAATAATGTAGCAGCGGCTTTAGTCCAGACAGTGTAGCGCAGATACAAAGAGATCCGGACGGTACCGTCCGGACCTCTCAATGTCTAATCTAGCGCTGGTCTAGCAGCAGGCTTTGGCTGAGTCCTTACCAGAGCTGTCCGCAGTGTCGAAGCTGGAGCCGCATGCGCAGCTCTTGACGGCGTTGGGGTTGAAGATCGTGAAGCCGCTCTTCATGATGTCCTCGACGTAGTCGATCTCCGCGCCCTTCAGCAGGGGAGCGCTCTCTGGGTCGACGAACAGGCGAACGCCTCCCTGTTCGATCACCAGGTCGTCCTCTTCCCGTTCCTGGGCCAGCGCCATGCCGTACTGATAGCCGGAGCAGCCGCCGCCCGCAACGAAGACGCGCAGCGCGCCCTGTTCGGCGTCCTTCTCCTTGAGCAGGCTCTTCACCTTGGCGGCGGCGTTCTCCGTGATAGTCAGCATGTCGGTCGTCACGTCGGTCGTCACGTCGGTCGTCATGTTGGTGCTCCTCTCAGAATTTGTAATCTAACGCTGTATTTATACAGCGTTTGCTTACTATACTATACCACAGTCGTTCGAGATGACAACCTGCCATCTGTCCCGATTTCCTTTACTCGATACGCGCAGTATCCCTCGAGTCCCACGGAGCCAGGCTCTACATAGGTAACGTCGGCGTCCAGCAACGTCGAGAGCAGGCGCTGGTCGTGCGCGCACATCTGACCGTTGCCATCAGCCACTCGAGGACAGGGGCAGCCGTGGCCGAGCAGCAGGTAGCCGTCGTCGGACTCCTCCACGTCGAAGACGATGCCTTCTTCCGCCAGCGCCTCCGTCGTAGCTCGCATCCGCTCTGACAGCGAGGAGCCGTGGATGCGCGGAGCGATCCGCTGCGCCAGCCGCTGGGCCATCTTCTCGAAGACCAGTTCTGCGAGCTGCGGGCCGTTGCAGTCGGCGGTCTCATTCGCCTCGAGCGCCACGATCTCGTCGATCAGCCGGTTCGTGATGCGGACGTAGTGCTTGGGAAATTGGTCCTCGCCGGCCTCGCTAATAGAGAACAGGTAGTGGGGCCGGCCCGTTCGCCGCCGCACCTGCGCGACGTCCACGTGCCCGTCCCGCGCGAGGATGTCGAGATGCCGCCGGACCGTGGCCGGCGCGAGCCCCAACTGCTCAGTTAGGTCGTTGACGGTCGCTTTGCGGCGGCGGAGGATACCGAGGATCGTTTGGCGGGTGGTTTCCATTGGGTAGGACGCACCTCATTGCGTCGCTTTCAGTATAGCGCAAACGCAGCTTTTTATGCTTTTAACCGCCCCGCACGATCCTCGCCCTGATCCCCTCCAGGCCTGATTCGACAAACTCGGGTTGGTCCGTTTCCTGGCCGTAGATCACCTCGTGGAAGGGGCCGATCTGGAGGTACGCGGCCGCACGATGCATGAACGTTTCGTCGATCTCGCCGTCGTAAGCGGCCACCACCGCATCGCCAAACGTGCCGTTAAATACCACGAAGTCGAGCGCCGGGTCGCCGACGCGGGCGTCCCCGAAGTCGATCACGCCTAGTAACCGGCTACGGTCGCCGTCGACCAGCAGGTGCTCCAGGCCGAGGTCGGCGTGGATGAGGGCCGGCCGGAATTGGAAGTGGTGGTCGTCGTCTAGGAAGCCGTCCCAGAACGTCGCGACGGCCTGCTGTTCGTCCGGCGAGAGCAGGCAGGTGACCTCGTTGTCCGTCCGCTCGCGAAACTCGGCGTATTCGTCGTGCCAGGACTCCGCGGTAAAGGTGCGGACGCCTAGCTCCGTGGCGCGTTGCGCCGGGAAGCGATGCAGCTCCGAGAGGAACGCGCCCGTCTCCGCCGCTACCTCGCCGCCTGCGTCATCGGCCTTCCCCAGCGGTTCGCCTGGCAGATATCGGTAGGAGAAGAACGGCATCGGAAACGCGTCGACGCCGTCGCTAACGTGAACGGGCTCCGGGATCGGCGTGTCCAGCGCAGGGGCCAGCTCTCGCAGCAGCTTCGCCTCGATGACGAGCGCCTCCACGCATTCGGCCCGCTTGGGGAAGCGGAAGAGCAGCTCGCCGTTCGCCTCCCACAACTCGAAGTCCCAGCCCTCGGCGAACCGGCGCGCCGATGTGAGCTTCAGTTCCGGCGCGCACGCGGCGACGACGCTGCGAAACTGCTCTTCGTCCAGCATGTGGCGGCAGTATACTCCTGCCGCTGGCAGTAGAACGGCCGCCAGCATATCGCCAGCCAAGCTAGAATGAGACTATGGACCAGGATCGTATCTACGTCGACCACGCCGCTACGACAGCGACCGACCCCCGCGTTGTCGAGGCGATGCTCCCCTGCCTTACGCAGTACTGGGGCAACCCGTCCAGCATCTACTTCGAGGCGCGAGAGGCGCGCAAGGGCTTCGACGTCGCGCGGCGTTCGGTCGCGGAGGTGCTGGGCGCCCGCCCGAACGAGGTGCTCTTCACGAGCGGCGGCACCGAAAGCGACAACCTCGCGTTGCGGGGTGTAGCCTATGGCGCTCGCAAGCGCGGCAACCACATCATCACGACCACAGTGGAGCATCATGCGGTGCTGCACACAGCGGAGCGGCTGGAGGAGGAGGGCTTCCGCGTCACGTACCTGCCGGTGGACAAGGAAGGCTTCGTAGACATGGACGAACTCAAGGCGGCGCTCGATGATGAGACGACGCTCGTCTCCGTGATGTACGCCAACAACGAGATCGGAGCGATCAACAACATCGCCGAAGTCGTCGCCATCGTGAAGGAGCGCGACCCGCACATCGCGGTCCACACGGACGCCGTTCAGGCCGCCGGCTACCTCGACCTCAACGTCGACGCGCTTGGCGTCGATCTGCTCTCGCTCGCGGCGCACAAGATCTATGGGCCGCGAGGCTCAGGCGTCCTCTACGTCCGCAGCCGTACGCCGTTCGTCGCCCAGATGCTGGGCGGCGCGCAGGAGAAGAACCGG
>JADFRJ010000147.1 GCA_022561355.1 Chloroflexota bacterium
GCACCTGCCTGGCAAAGGCGATGATCTCCTGGTCCATGTCGTCGCCCGCGATGCGGATTGACGTGCTAACGACGACGCCGCCGAGCGCGATCACGGCCACCTCTGTCGTGCCACCGCCGATGTCCACGATCATGCAGCCGTGAGGCTCCATGACCGGTAGTCCCGAACCGATCGCTGCAGCCATCGGCTCCTCCACCAAGAAGACGGCGCGCGCGCCCGCGTTCAACGTCGCGTCATGGAGGGCGCGCTTCTCGACTTCGGTCACTCCGCTAGGGATGCCGAGAACGACGCGCGGCCTCGGGAAACCCATGCCAAAGCGGTCGTGGACCGAGCGGATGAAGTAGCGCAACATCCGCTCCGTCACTTCAAAGTCTGAGATTACCCCGTCCTTCAGCGGCCGGACGGCAACGATGTTCGCGGGCGTTCTCCCCACCATGCGTTTCGCCTCCGACCCGATCGCCAGGATCTTCTTCGAGACCTTGTCGATCGCGACTACGGAAGGTTCGTCGATGACGATGCCCCGGCCTCTAACCATCACCAACGTGTTAGCGGTCCCAAGATCGATGCCGAGATCATGGGAGAATATTCCGAGGAGAGCGCTGAGCGGATTATACACGGCGTGTCCCTACGCTGAATGATAAAGGTAAAGCCACCAGCCCAGTGGGTGCGAGAGGAGTATACATGAGTGGCGGAGCGCTGTGAAGGGGTTTGTCATAAAAGAGTGTGTTTTGGCTTAGGAAAGTTTGAAAGCCTTCCCGAAGCGTCATGGATTAGGTTCAATCGGCCCCGTGTTGGCGCAGCAGTGCCATGAACGCTTCGTCGTCCAAGATCTTCGTTTCGTAGCGCTGTGCCTTCTCCAACTTGGAGCCTGGGCTCTCGCCAACGACAAGTACGTCCGTCTTTTTAGTCAGGCTGGAGCTGGTTGATCCTCCCAGTGAACGGATTCGCGTCTCAGCTTCTGGCCGGCTGAAGGCCGCAAGCGTTCCACTAATGACGAAGCTCTGCCCGCTCAGCGGGCCGTCCTTCGTCGCCGGAGCCGCCGTCTTCATCCTTACCCCGCCCGATTGGAGTTTCTGGATCAGTGCCCGATTCTGCTTTTCTTGGAAGTAGGTGTGGACACTCGCTGCTACCACCGGCCCGATAGTGGAGACCGCTGCTAACTCGTCGGCGCTTGCCCCCATCAGCGCTTCGATGCTGCCAAAGTGTTCGGCGAGCAGTGACGCAGTTTCTGCTCCGACGTGTCGAATTCCCAGCGCGAACAGGACTCGCGAGAGCGGTCGAGTTCGACTCGCATCGATCGCATTGATGACGTTCTGCGCGCTCTTTTCGCCCATGCGGTCCAGTTCGAGCAGTTGGCCCTTGGTCAGCGTGTATAGGTCGGCAGGGTCTTTAATCAGTCCTTCTTGCATGAGGGTCAGTGAAAGTTGCTCTCCCACGCCATCGATGTCCATTGCCCCCCGCGAAACGAAGTGCTCCATTCTGCGAAACGCCTGGGCTGGGCACGCCGGGTTCATGCAGTAGCGCATTACTTCGCCTTCAGGCCGCACGAGCGACGTCTTGCAGGATGGACATTTGCGTGGTGGCCTGAACCGCTTCTCCTTACCTGTGCGCTTGCTTAGCACCGGTCCGACCACCTGTGGAATCACATCGCCGGCGCGCTGCACGATCACCGTGTCACCGATGCGTACGTCCTTACGCTTGATGTCGTCCTCATTGTGGAGCGTGGCCATCTTCACTGTGGTGCCGCCGATGTTCACGGGCTCCAGCACCGCGAACGGGTTAATACTGCCGGTCCTGCCTACGTTGATCGCTATATCTATCAACACGGTCGTGCGTTGTGTCGGCGGGAACTTAAAGGCGACCGCCCAGCGCGGGTCTCGCCCCACGACTCCCAGCCGCTTCTGCAGCGCTAGGTCGTCGATCTTGATGACGACGCCATCGATCTCATAGTCGAGCGTGTCGCGCCTCTCGACCCACGTTTGGCAGTTCTTCCATACCTCGTCGATTGTCCGGTACTTCTCGATGTGCGGGTTAATCTGAAAGCCCAGCTTGCCCAGCCACTGCAGCGTTTTCAGGTGCCCAGTCGGCGTAGTGCCGCCCTCGGCCCAGCCGAGGGCATAAATGAAGCAATCGAGCGGCCGCTGTGCCGTAATGCTCGGGTCGAGTTGGCGCACCGCTCCGGCCGCGGAGTTGCGCGGATTCGCGAACAGTGGCTCTCCTTGCTCGGCGCGCTGTTCATTCATCTTCTCAAAGCCGCCCTTGGTCATAAAGACCTCGCCGCGCACCTCGAAGCGTGACGGCAGCCCTCTTCCAGACAGGTTCTGCGGGATCGTTTTGATAGTGAGGAGGTTCTGCGTGATGTTTTCACCTCGCCGCCCGTCGCCGCGTGTTGAGCCCACGGCGAACTGCCCCTCCCGGTACTCCAGCGCCACAGCAAGCCCGTCGATCTTTGGTTCGCACACCAGATCGAAGCGCTCCTTCTCCGCCAGGCCTGCGGCCCGCTTGTGCCAGGCGCGCAGTTCTTCCTCACCAAAAGCGTTCCCTAAACTGAGGAGGGGTACTGGGTGTTCGACGATGCCAAACGCAGCCACCGGCTCCCCTCCGACGCGTTGCGTGGGCGAGTCGGGCGTGATCAGCTGCGGGTAGCGTTCTTCAAGCTTGCGAAGCTCGCGTACCAATTCGTCGTACTCGCCGTCGCTGACCTCAGGCTGGTCCAGGACGTGATATCGGTAGTCGTGAAAGTTGATGTCAGAGCGCAGCTCCTCTACGCGCAATTTTGCGAGCTGCAACTCCTGATCGACGTCAGCCATGGTGCCTCCGAAGCTACTCGGTAGGCAAGTATACCAGCGCTATACGTCGCGCTCCCGCCAGAACTTGCGCACAGGCCGCGTATCCGGTTGGCCGACGTTCTCCCAGTACGCCATCATCGCTTCTTCGATGTCGTATTCGAAGAGCAGCTCATCCGGCTTGAGATTGAGCAGCGCCCCGTCCGGCTGCACACCGGCCTCCGGACCTTCGGCCAGGACCATCGCCTTGGTCTCCTCGTCTTCGACGAGGCGAGCTTGCCCTCGAACCTGGAACTCGGCGTCGTTCTCCCCCGGCAGCATGTGCAGGACGTAGCGGCCGTCGCGCTTCAGGTCGTGGCGTTTCGGCGACTTCGGGTTCGTCGCGATGAAGAGCCGGCCGCGGACGACGAACGGGCAGACCGGGTGGAGGCGCGGCGAACCGTCCTTGCGCACCGTCGCAAGGAACGCCAGACCGAACTTGGCTCGTAGCTCCGAGCCGAGCGCCGCCATCTCCGGCGCGGCTTCCGCGAACTCCGCCCATGTTGCCAACCTACGGTTCCCTCCAGAATTCGCGTACCGGGCGCGTATCGGGCTGGCCGACGTTCTCCCAGTAGGCCATCATCGCTTCCTGAATGTCGTACTCAAAGATCCAGTCGACGTCGTGGACGGTGTGTCCGGCGGCGTTGGTTACAGCAGCGCGAGTGTCGCCGTCGGTAACGCGCCGCGCCCGGCCCCGGATCAGGAACTCGGCGTCGTTCTCGCCCGGCAGCATGTGCAGGACGAAGCGCCCGTCGCGCGTTAGATCGTGGCGCTTCGGCGACTGTGGGTTCGTCGCGATGAAGAGCCGGCCGTCGGCGATGATCGAGCTGACCGGGTGGACGCGCGGCGATCCGTCCTTGCGCACCGTCGCCAGGTACGCAATGTGGAACTTCTCGAACTGCGTCAGCCCCAACTCCGCGATCGCCGGAGCTGCCGTTGTAAACTCAGCCCAGGTTGCCATTAGCCTTGCTTGAACTCGATGAGCTGGCCGTAGTTGCCGTCCGGGTCGACGAACGTCGAGATTACGCCGCCCCACTCTTCCTTGCCTGCCTTGCGGATGAACTCCACGCTCGCGCTCTCCAGGCGCGCCTGCTCCGCTGTTAGGTCGTCGACGAAGAAATTGATCAGCACTCGCGGCGGGTCGCTGTTTTTCCCCGAGACCTCGCTGTGGCCGTCGATGAGGAAGGTGGTTCCTCCGGCGTTGAACGCGTTCGGGCCCATCTCCACTTGGCGCTGCGTCAGCTCGTCTGACCCAAAGGAGTGGTAGCGAAGCTCCAGTACATGGTCGTTGATCACTGCCTGTTGCAGCAGCGGCAGCCATGGCGTTGTCTCGTGCTGCGCCCAGCGCGATACGCGGATGCGCTCGCGGAGGCGGTCGACCTCCTCGCGCGTTTCCGGACGCAGCGCGGCTTCGACCTTCGCGGCGGCCGATAGGGTCGCCTCGCGCTGGCTGACGGTTCCCAGGCCGAGCGCGATGTCGCTCCCCAGCAGGAGCTGGACAGCTTCTTCAGCCGTGAACGCGATCGGCGGCAGGTGGTAGCCTTCCACGAGGCGATAGCCTTCGCCCGGCATCGCGGCGACAGGCACGCCGGCCACGCAGAGCGCGTCGATATCACGATAGATGGTGCGTACTGAACACTCGCAGACCTCAGCGAGGTCCGCGGCGCGTACGGGACGCTCCTCCCGCAGGCGCATCAGAATCAGCAGGCGGCGGTCCATCTGTTTCATGGCCGTCCATTATACGGTGAAGCCACCGTGCTAGAATTCGATCGTCATGAGCAAGAAGCGAGTCATCATTCTCGATTATGGCGCCGGGAACCTGCGCTCTGTGGCCCGCGCTGTAGAGCACGTTGGCTTCACGCCGGACGTGTCCGACGACCCGCGTGCGCTTGACGACGCTGACGCGGTCATCATGCCCGGCGTCGGCGCCGCGGCTGATACGATGCGCAATTTGAACGAGCGTAACTTCAGCGAACCGCTGCGGGAATACATCGCCGCGGACCGTCCGTTCTTGGGCGTCTGTATGGGCCTGCAAGCGTTGCTCACCGCCAGCGATGAGGGCGGCGACCACCCATGTTTGGACATCGTTGAAGGCCGTGTGCGTCGCTTCGAGCGGATCGACAACATGAAGATCCCGCACATGGGCTGGAACGCCGTCGAGCAGCTTCGAGAGCACCCGATCTTCGCCGGCATCCCTGATCGCAGCTATTTCTACTTCGTGCACGGCTATTATCCCGACCCAGAGGATGACTCAGTCGTGATCGGGCGGACAGAGTACGGCGTGCCGTTCGCGTCCGTCATCGCGCGCGACAACCTCGTCGCGACGCAGTTCCACCCGGAGAAGAGCGGCAAGGCAGGCCTGCAGCTGTACAGGAACTTCCTAGAGGGTGCAATTCAATGAGCCGCCACGACGATGGTGTCGAGATCGACCTTCCGTTTATCCGTTTCTACGCGGGCCGCCGTGGCGTGCACATCGGACCGCCTGATGATGATGGGGTGATCGATATGGATATGGATGACGTGGCAGAGTACAGACATGTGAGACAGATCGTCCGGCGGAGACTGCGCTTCGTTCGCCACCTCTTTATCTACCTTGCGCTCAACGGCTTCTTCGTGCTGATCGATTGGCAGACTGGCGGGCCCGGCAACGGCATCTCCTGGTCGATCTGGGTGGCCGTGATCTGGGGCGCGTTTCTCGCGTGGGAGTTCGTCTCCAACTTCGTGGCGCCGTACTTGTGGGGTCGCGACATAGAGGAGCGGCTGATCCAGCGCGAACTGCGCCGCCGCAGGGGCGGCTGACCGCGTGGAGGTTATCCCCGCCATCGACCTGCGCGGCGGCCACTGCGTGCGGCTGACCCAGGGCGACTACGCTCGCGAGACGGTTTTTTCCGATGATCCTGTCGAAATGGCCCTCCGATGGGCCGGCGAAGGCGCCTCGCGCATTCACGTCGTCGACCTTGACGGTGCGCGTGAAGGCCGTCCGATCAACGATGACGTCGTGCGGCGCATCATCGACGCTGTCGAGCCTCCGGTACAGGTCGCGGGCGGCGTCCGCACGCTGGACGCCGTGCAGGCCTGGCTCGATACGGGCGCCGATCGTGTCATCTTGGGCACCGCCGCCGTGCGCGATCCTGAAATGGCCGCTGAGGCATCGCGCCGCCACGGCGAGCGTATCGTCGTCTCGATCGACGCCCGGGAAGGTGTCGTCGCCGTCGAGGGCTGGCGTGAGGAGACGGAACTTCAAGCTGAGTCGTTCCTTCAGACACTGGCGGGCCTTGGCGTGCCGCGCTTCGTCTATACGGACATCAACCGCGACGCCATGCTCGACTCGCCCAACTACGAGATGA
>JADFRJ010000148.1 GCA_022561355.1 Chloroflexota bacterium
GGCGAAACTCCGGCTGTGGAGACGTGAGCGCTGCCGGGGAGTCGACGTTCGCGAGGGCGCTGCCGCTTCCGTCGTCGCTCCTGTACCAAGAGATGCGCAGGAACGCCGAGGCCACCCAAGGGTCGTCGTGGTAGACGAAGGCATCGAACCGGTACCAGTTCGCGGGCTCGACGGCCACGGTCTGGTACGCCCACTTCGTGCTCGCGGTCGAACTGAAGAACGCGCCGGACCATGAGCCGTCTCGGACCGGAGTCCCGGCCTGCATGAGCAGCCCGCCCACGGTCTGCCAAGCGACGGGCCGGCCATCCGCAGCATCCTCGAAGCCGCCGTTTCTAAACTCGAGGTCGAGCGCAACCGGATCTGCGTCCGGCGGCGTGGGCGTTCGTGTGCTTGTTGGGTCCGCGGTGGCTGGCGCGGTCGCGGTCGGTAGGCGCGTCGCTGTTGGGGAGGGAGTTGGCGTATCTGCCGGCGATGGCGACGGCGTAGCAGTCGATGCGGGCGTGTTGCTTGGCGTGGGCGTTCGAGTAAGGGTTGCCGCCGGCGTGCGCGTGCTCGTGCTGGAGGCGGCCGGCGTTGCCATGGGCACCGGCGTGTCCGTAGCCGTTGGCGTAGCTGATGCGCTTGGTGTACGTGTTGGGGTTTGTGTTGGTGTGGGCAGTGGCGTCGGGCACACTTCCGACAGCAGACCCTTCTTCAGGAAGAGGTTGTCGACGAAGGCGGTGGACCCGATCGTACCTCCCGCAAGCACACGAAAGTGGCCCAGGACCGCTCTGCAGGACGAGTTGAACGACGCCGGCAGGCTCGACGGTGGCTGACCCTTGGGGGGGCTCACGACAGCGTCAAGGAATTCCCCGCCACCGTCGAATTGCGCGACGCCTAGACGAACCCAGCCGACACCGCCGGTTTGGGAGACGAACTCCCCGCCGAACGTGTAGCTAAAGCCGGGCGCGATCACCACGTCGCGCTGGAGCCGGAGCGTGAGCGAAACACTCGTGAGCATGAGCGCGGCGGCGGTCGAGTCAGAGCTACCCTCGCCCGGGGCGATGTCGAATGTCGCGTGGACGGGAGTCCAGCCATCGAGGGCGTCTGCGCCTTCGAAGTCCCAGGTCGGCGTAGGGTCGTCTGCGCCCAAGGGGCCGTGGAGGACGGCGAGAAGCAGCGCCGCCGCCAGCACCGCCAGGGATATCGATCCCCATGCCACGCGCACGGTCATGCTCGCCATCGCCACCGTACCGCGGACGCATTAGCGCGCCCGCCACGCCTTCCTCGCGAGTCAGATGAAGGGCATCCTGCCCTGGTGGGAGGTGGTGCGCCCGGCGACTCCCGTTCGCCGAGCGCGTCCGCCGAGTCTAACGGCGGAAGTGGATTGTGCGCGTGAGGAACGTTTCCCTGATGACCGCCTCGCCGACGATGGCCCCTTCCTGGGGGACGATCTCAGCGTCGTTTAACGTAGCGGGTAGATGTTCAGACTTGCCGTCGCCGCGCCCGTTGCGGCGCCCGTTGCGGCGGAAGATGTTGCGCACCATGCGTCTCGCTACGAGTTCCGCGATCTTAGTCGCCGCGACAACTGCCGCGCCCCGCACGACGACGGCCTGCACCGATGGCTGCCTGATCGCTGGAAGCGCGTTGGGCCGAACGGATGGAAGCTGGGCGTTATCGTGCAGCGAGGCCCCACACTGGCGGCAGAAGTTGTCGCCTACAGCGCACATGGCGTCGCAGCGGCTGCACGCGGCCGGTTCCAGCGGGGTGGGGCCTTCCTCGTTCACGGTTGGCAATTATAACCGGTTGGCTATCGCTACTCAACCGTTTATGAGTGTCAACTCTTGCACATACAAGGCGGATTCCTTACTATAGGTAGCGCAGGGATGCAGAACTCTTAAGGGAAAGGACCTCCTACCGAGTACTGAAACCTGCCGGCCCGTGCCAGATCCTCGCCACCAGTCACTGGCACGGGCCTCAAATTGAGATCAAGCGCCATGATGGCGTGCGACAGCGTCGGGCGCGACGGCAAAAACTTCCGAATCGGAGTTCGGCTAGCCTATTCCGTTGATCGCGGTGATGTTGATCTGATCGCTGCCTCGACCTCAGTCGTGAGGTCGAGCCCGCCGGGCAGCGCGTTACCAAGCGCGTCGACAATCCGGTGGCCCTCCACGAAGACGCGGCCTCGAGCGAACGCCCGCAACGTCGCGATCACGGCGGGCACCTCGCGTGCCGCACCCTCGCGCCGGATCTCTTGGAAGAGCGGATGCTCTTCGCCTGTGTTCTCGCGTAGCTCATCAGCCCGCGCGTCGCCGATGCCGTCCCAGAGCGGGCCCAGCGCCTCGCCGTGCAGCGAATACGTGCAGTAGGAGACCACAGGCCCGCGGTCGAGTTCGTCGGTCGCCAGATGGATCATGACGCCGCTGTGCTTCGTCCGCTTGTCGATCAGTTCCCAAATCACCTGCTGCCAGGTGCCAATAGGCCCGCCTGGTTCGGCCGGATGCAGGTTGATGAACGGGTATCGCGCCGCCATCTCCGGCGTAAAGATCAGCATGTAGCCGATCAGCACGCCGATGTCGAAGGGACGCTCCGCGATGAGCTTGGCGACCTCCGCATCGTAGTCGGCGCGCCAGGGCGGCAGGGGCTGGCCCGGCTGGGACCGTGCTCCCCCCCGGTCGCGGCGGAACTGGCGCGACGAGTATGTGATGCAGGGGATGGCGTAGGATTCGGCGAGCTTCAGGAAGCTGTCCGTCGCCTCATGCTCGCCGCGTTCACGGTTGCAGAAAACGAACGCGATCTCCGCGTCCAGCTCGCCTCGCCGGATCAGATCGACGGTTGCGGTCAGCAGGCGTTGGCGCTGAGAGCCTTCGCCCCCGCCGGTCGAGAACCAGCCCAGGCGCAGCGTCATCTCACTGGCCCAGTTGCCAGGCCCACTTGTCGGTCTTTTGCTTAAGCGAGCGGATGTGGTTGATCTCGCCGCCGTGGTAGAGGTCATGCTGGATCATGGTGTTGATCAGAAAGCGCGTCTCGTACTCCCCGCCCCAGTTGGCCTTACGCGGCTTCAGCAGCTCTTCATCGTCGGCCAGCGCGGCGACGTGGTCGAGCAGGAGCCGCTGACCGTCCCTCAGCCACTGGATGGCATCGGCAGGGGAGGTGTTCTCGTCGATCGCCGGGTAGGAGCCGGGCCGGTCCCAGCGCATGGAGCCGTCGCCGAAGGCGTGGCTGTCGTACATGTACTTGCACTCGCCGATGTGCTGGACGATGTCGAAGATCGAACGGCCGCCTTTGGCGGGGACCCAGCGCCATTCGTCGTCCTTGACCGAACTCAGATTCGTTAGCAGCGCGTGCTCGCCACGGCTATCGAACGCCTCATCCATGAGGTAGAGCATCTGCTGGACCGCCGTGTTGCCCATGATGATCGCCTCCTACTGCGCGATGCGCCGGCCCAAGTGGAGCCGCCACTTGATCTTCGCCCACGTGCTGATGAAGTGGACGCTGATAAACGAGCGCTTCCCGACGAGCTTGCCCTTGCCGATCGATTGGAGGAAGCTCTCCGGGCCATCGAAATCCGGTAGCTCGGTGTAGGCGCGGCCGATCTCATACGGCGTGTGCGCGTCCGTGGCGGCGCTCATCGGCTTGCCGTGCTCCTCGGCGAGCCTGCGGCCTTTTTCGTCGTCGGCCTTGAGCACCGTGCGCGCGTTGAACACTTCGATCACGTCGACGTCGGGCATGATGCGCAGCAGCGCCTCCTCTCGCAACGCGGAGCCGCGCAGCCTGTCGTACGGGTGGGGGATGAGAACGAGGCCGTTCTGCTCGCGGATGGCGCGCACGGTGTCTTCGGGCGAGAGCCCCTTGCGGACCGTCTCTTGGAGGAAGAGGCCGATGATCTCGCCCTCGGCCGACTTGATCTCCTCCGCGATGATCACGCGGAAGGACGCGATGCCCTTGACGGCCAGCGCCCCGTCGACGTTGTTGTGGTCGCTGACCGCCACGCAGTCGATGCCCGCCTCCTCGTAGCGCCTCGCGAACGTCTCGATGGAGGTGACGGCGTCGCGGGAGAAGTGCGTGTGGGCGTGCAGGTCTGCCTTCATTGGTGGTGCTCGTAAGATTCAAAGTCCGCGATCCAAACAACATAGTCGAGCTCATTCCGGACTTGGCGATAGAGCTTTCGATCGGCGGTAATGAACGGGATGTCGAGGACCTCGGCGACAACCAAGTAGAGGGCGTCGTAGACGTGACAGTTCAACTGTGTAGCACGATCGTATGCGAATTGAATGAGATCAGACAGACTGTCCTCGGTGCCGAGTGTGTGGAGTTGCAGGTTGAAGAAGTGCCCAATCGCGAGCCGGGCATCGTGGAGCGCGAGCCGTCTTCGACGGACCGCTCGATGAATTGCGCTAGGCACTTCGTAAAGGATGAACTGTGGGGCTACTAACTCCAATCTGCCGTCGGTATGCCGCCGGACGATCGTCTTAGCTAGGTCCGTGAACTGTTCGTCCTCGTCGACGATGTAGAGCTGCGCTAGCACGGAGGCGTCGATGACCCATGAGTCGCCGTTCATTCATTACCGATCGTCGCGCATGGAGCGGATGATGTCCACGATTCTTAGCGGCCGGATATCCAGGCGCTTCCGAACCCGCAGGGCGCCACGCAATGCGTTCTTGCGGGCTCGCAGCTCTTTACTCGTGGGGGGCCTGCGCGACTCCAAGTACTCCTGGGCCCAAAGAGGGAACTCTTCCCTGGCTGGTTTAGTTACCATGCGATCTCTCCGTGCTCATTGTACGCTAGTCGTCCTCCAGGAGCGGCGCTTCCTCCGGCTCGACGTCCTTGGCCGCTTGCGTGAACGATTCCCGGAGCTTGGTGATGCGTTGCTCGGCGCCGTCCAGGATGCCCTGGCACTGCTTGGCCAGCTTCATTCCCTCCTCATAGAGCGAGATCGATTGCTCCAGAGAGAGGCCGCCCTTTTCGAGACTCTCTACTGTCTCCTCCAGCTTCCTGTACAGCTCCTCGAACGGAGGTTCGCTCTTTTTCGCCGTCATCACACCTCCTGCGTTATACGTCCAGATGGAAGAGTGGCGCCTGTTCCTGGGCGACCTTTGTACGCCGCCGCCGCTTCTGGTCCGGCACGGGGCTCTCGGTATCGACGCGCACCGGGAAGTCGCCGTCGCGCACGCGCACGCTCAGGCGCTCGCCGACCTTCGTGTCCTCGACGGTGTCGACGACGTGGCCGTCGCGCTGGACCAGCGCATACCCGCGCTGGAGCGTCGCGTACGGGTCGAGCGAGCGGAGCGCAAGCCGGAAGCCGTGCAGCCCTTTCTGGAAACCGCGCACGCTCTCCTCTACGGTCGCCTGCATCGCTCGCGTCAACTCGTCGGTGCGTTGGCGCTCTCTGTTGACGTCGGGCGTCGCCCGCTCGATCGTCGTGACCGCTTGGCGGACGGCGGCGTGGCCGCTCTCGACGTGGCGCTGCACGAGCGAGAGCAGCGTGCCCGCCGCGACGCTGAGGCGCACCGAGACCTCCGTGCGGTCAGGCGCGACCAGCTCCGCCGCCGCCGATGGCGTTGGCGCGCGCAGGTCCGCGACGAAATCGGCGATCGTGGTGTCGGTCTCGTGGCCGACGCCGGAGACGGTCGGGACGGTGCTGCCGAAGATGGCCCGCGCGACGGGCTCTTCGTTGAAGGCCCACAGATCTTCTAGCGAGCCGCCTCCGCGCGCGACGATAATCACGTCGATGTCCGGCGTCTGGTTGAGCGTGGCGATTGCGTTAGCGATGCGGGCTGCGGCGTCCGGCCCCTGCACGGCCGTCGGCGCGAGGACGATCTCGGCCTGCGGCCAGCGCCGCTCCAGCACCTGGCAGATGTCGTGGAAGACGGCGCCCGCCTCGGACGTGGCGACGCCGATACGGTTGGGGAAGCGCGGCAGCGGGCGCTTGCGTCCTTCGTCGAAGAGGCCCTCTTCCTGGAGCCGCGCCTTCAGCCGCTCGTACTCGGCCTGGAGCGCGCCGACGCCCTCCGGCTGCACGAAATCGACGATGAACTGCAGGTCGCCGCGCACTTCGTAGAAGGAGACGCGGCCGTGCGCGACGACGGCGTCGCCGTCCTTGAAGTCGAAGCCCTTGTTGTCGCTCTTGAAGAGCACGCAGCTCAGGGCGGCGTCGGCCTCCTTGAGGCTGAAGTAGA
>JADFRJ010000149.1 GCA_022561355.1 Chloroflexota bacterium
GACGAGGCCCGCGTTCAGCCGCTCGTCGAGATCCTCCAGGGTGGTATGGATGCCGGTACCGTGCGCCACGCCAATCCGGCCATGCTGGCACGGCTGATTAACAGCCTCGTCATCATCGCCCTCTACCAATGCTTCATCCAGCAGGACGGGGAAGACGTCCACGCCTACGAGGACACCGTGACCGAGATGATCGTGGGTGCGCTTACGCCGGGCTGACCGGTAACGTCAGCCTCATTCGTACCGCAGCGCCTCCGCAATGGGCACACCTGCCGCCTGGCGAGACGGAATGTACGTCATCACCAGCGACGCCAGAAACGCGAGCCCGCTAATGAACGCGATCTGCCTCCATGGAACCACGTAGTCGACCACGGGAAACTCGTCGCTGGTGAGGAGGAAATACGACAACCAGATCGCCAGCGCCACGCCTGATCCGATGCCCAACAACGTCACGAACGACGACTCGATAATGAAACTCAACGCGACCGTGCTGCGCTGGTAGCCGATCGCGCGCAGCATCCCGATCTGCTGCCGTCGCTCCACCACCGTCCTGAACGCGATCACCCCCACAGCGGCGATGCCCACGAAGAGACCCAAGCCCATGAAGCCTTGCATCAGCAAGAAGAAGTTGCGCTGGAGCGCCTGAGCATCATCGATGAGCTGCTTCAGCGAATCTGCCTGCGCGCCGATCGTGAGCAGCGATCCCTCAATCTCCCGTGCGATCTCCTTCGACTTACCCGGATCCTCTAGCGCCACCACGTGTCGCGACAAGAACGGATCGCCAAACGTCCGCTCGAACGCCGCTTCCGGTACGTAAAGGCCAAAGAAGCTCGCGCTCGGACCGATCTCCATCACGCCGATCAGCTCCACCTGGGTTCGCAGCCCGGAGATCGTGTCCTGTATCTCGAGCGTCACCGGCTCGAACGAATCGGCCTGATCGTCGATGCTAGTTACGCTAAAGTCCGCGCCGCCGAAGAGCGGCCCATCGTTCCCACCGATCGCAAACCGGTCGATAATGGCAACGTCATCACGCGTCGCCAGCGCCTCCCAGACCGCTTCGTCGCTCTCGAAGCCGGACGCCCGGGCGCCCAACTCAATTTCGCTCGCTTCAATAAAGCCAAGGCTCATCCCGGCCACCACGTACGACTCGAACTCCGTAGGCACTGCTAGGCCTAGCTCGCGTACCTGCGACTCGCCCGCGAACTGCAGCTTCCCAACCGCCTCGAACGCCGCCGGAGCGGACGACCCGCCCTCTTGCAGCGTCACGGTCAGATCCTCGATGGGATTGTTCGGGTTCTCCTCAACGACTACGTCCCAACCTCCTCTCGCCGAGTCGGCGAGGAAGATGCGCCCGAAGTTCAGGTTCATTGTGGACATCATCGTCAGCGCGAAGATCACGAGCGAGATCATCGCCAGCGTCATGCCTGTGCGGAAGCGGTTCTGGAGGGGGTACGCAACGGCCGTCTTCACTGCTGGCAGAATGCTGCCGAAGCGCCCTCCGACGCGGGAGACGACCGCCAGCACTAGATCGGCGTTGTAGATGAGCACGAACGTGGATGCGGCAACCATCACGATGCCGCTAAGGAAGAACATTTCGATGCCGCCATCCAACGTCCCGAACAGGCCCTCCAGCCTGTTCCCCGCGTTGAAACCCCAGAAGAGGAGGAGGAAGAGCCCTGCCGACGTGTACGCTGCGCGCGCCTGCAATCCGAAGTACGTCAGCACCACAGCGATGCCGAATGTAACGAGCGAGAAGCCCAGCGCGAAAGGAAACGCCGTGTCGCTATTGAGCCCTAGCAGGATCAGGGCCGCCCCGCCAACCATGCCGAGCGTCGCGAGGCCGGCGCCCCATGATATCATCGCGCGCCGGTCCTGCAGCGCGACCAGCAGCAGGCCTAGCGGCGGCACGAGAATGCCGGCCGCGACCAGCCACGACGACATACCATCGGGCCGGCGGTCTCGCGTCAGCGCCACAACACCCAGCGCTATCAGATAGAAGGGCGCCAGTGGCACGACAAAGAACGGCCAGAGCGGAATGCGCTCACCGTAAACTCGTTCGGGCGCGGGGAAGCCGAACGTGTGTCCCCGCAGCATCATCACGAACAGGCTGATCGGCGCCAGCACCACCGCGACGGTCGCGTTTAGCAACCCGCGCAGGTAGCCGCGGATCGTGCCCGCTTCCGGGTTAGGCACGCTCACTTCATCCAGATCGCGAATCGCCGCGACGATGTTCAGGTTGGACACACGCCACGACGCGAACGTCACCGTGAGGAACGAGAGTGACACGCCGAGGCTATACGAGATGACCAGGCTCCGAGCGGTCACATGTGGCTCGATATCGAAGAAGTCGCCGAAGATGCGACCCATGACGTTCGCGATCCCTACCGCGACCAGCACGCCCATCCCCACGCCCACCATCGCGGCCAGCATGTTATACGCCATCCCCTCAGAGAGGAACATCTGCACCAGATGGCCGCGCCGCGTTCCAATCGCCCGCGCCATCCCCAGTTCAGACCTTCGCTCCGCCGCGAGCATCACGAAGATCATCACGATCAACAGCATCCCGGAGGCGATCGAGAACAGACCGAAAATGAGGAAGAACGTCGTCATGATGTTGCCAGCCAGCTCGAAGTCCCCGATCAGGTCGCGCTTTACGTCGTACACCTCGAGCGCCGCGCGTTCGAACGATGCGTCGAGGATCGCGGCGTCCAGGCTTGCGATGACATCTGCTGTCAGGTCCAGCCCCGATCGCACACCGCCTTCGTTCGAGATCGCGATGAAGTTCACCTCGCCGGGCTGGCCGAGCAGTCCTTGGAGCGTGTCGAGGCGGGTAACAAGCCCCTCTTTCGCATCGAAATCGCCGATGCCAGTGACGACCTTATCTTCGACGATCGCCATGATGGTGAAGTCGTAAGGTTCGCTCTGCACGAAGATCTGGATGGTGTCTCCTACCTCCGTGTCCAACGCATCGGCGGCGCTCTCGTTCATGAACGCTTCGTCCGCCGCAAGCGAGGCTACATCGAGGAGTTCGCCGCTCTGCGCGTCGATGACGTCCGGGAACCCGTCCAGCGATGCCGAATCAAGCCCAACGAAGTTAACGATCGGTTCGCTCTGCCGGCTCCGGGGGTTCACGATCGGCACGTCGCTGCGCAGGATCGGCAGATAGCCGTCGATCTTGGCGTCCGGGTCCGCCTCGATCGCCTCGCGCAAGCGCGTGTTCAGGCTTTGCGGGATCGTCGAGTCGATCTCGCGCGGCGGCCCCTCACGCTCAGCCTCCAGTTGTATCCATTCGTCAATGTGGCCCAGCATCGAAAAGCCCTGCGCGGTCAGGCTGCGGTCGACCGTATCTCCCGTTGTGAACGCCGCCGTGATGATCAGCGTACTCAGCATGAGCCCTACGATGATCAGCGTTGTCTGAGCCATGCGGCGAGGCATGTTTCGCACGCCCATGAGGAACATCACGCGCGACCTCAATACCACGTAGAGAACCACGCTGACCGCCAAGCCGAGGATGCCCAACAGCACCCACATGATGATGTTCATCGAGAGGCCGAACAGGCTGTCCATCGAGGTTAGTGACCTACCGCCCTGGCGCGCTGCTCATGCACGGTCCGGCCGTTCAGCGTCTGGCCGGCTGCGCTTGCGCGGCCGCCGCTGGCCCGGGCGCAGAGGCTGGAAGGCCTCTACAGGCGTAATGGCGACGTCCTTACGCCAGGGAGGGCCTGACGCGTCGTTCCCATCCCCGCCGTTCGTCGCCACTTCGCTGACGATGACCCCGTCCACCATCTGGATGATCCGATCGGCACGAGCGGCGACCTCCTGGGCATGCGTCACGATCACGAACGTCTGATTCTGCGTCTCGTTCAATTCGCTCATCAGGTCCATGATCTCGTCCGCGTTCGCGCGGTCTAGGTCGCCCGTCGGCTCGTCCGCCCACACGATCGCCGGCTCGTTCACCAGCGACCGCGCGATCGTCACGCGCTGCCGCTGGCCACCCGAAAGCTCCGCCGGCCTGTGTGACGCCCAATCAGCCAGCCCAACGCGCCCGAGAGCCGCCAGCGCGCGTTCGCGCGACTCGCCTGTCTTCACGCCGCCGACCAGGAGCGGCAACTCAACATTCTCGACGGCCGAGAGCACAGGCAGCAGGTTGTAGAACTGGAATACGAACCCCATCTTGTGTGCCCGGTACTCCGTCTTGCGGTTGTCTGAGAGGTTGTTGATATCGACCCCCTCGATCAGAATCTGGCCGCTGTCGATCGAGTCGAGCCCGCTCAGGCAGTTGAGCAGCGTCGTCTTGCCACAGCCGGACGGCCCCATGATCGCGACCATTTCGCCGCGAGGCACCGTCAATGAGACGCCGCGTAGCGCGTGCACCTGCACCTTACCCGTGTCGTAGGTCTTGTGAATGTCAGTGGCTTCGATGATCGTGTCTGAGAACGGGGGTGCTGAGGTCATACGATCTCAGGGTATAGAACACAGTGCAATAAGCCAATAGGCGAGGTCTTGAAGGCTAGGGCGGCAGCGATGAGATCAGCCCAGCGCTGAACTGCAGGATCACGGTCGCGTCGATGACGGTCGTCTCCCCGTCTCCGTCCGCGTCGCCTGCGTCTGGACAGGGCAGCTCATCGATCAGAGCGGCCGCCAACTGCAACAGAAGTGCCGCGTCAGTGGGATTGACGCTGCCATCGCAGTTCACATCGCCGAGGAGGCTCGGCCGTTGCGTAGGAGTGTTAGCCGGGACGGGCGTCGACGTTGAGGTGCTGGCCGGCGTCGCCGGCGTCGCCGTTGCCGCGGTCGGCGTTCCGGTAGGCGTATCCGAAGGCGTCGGCGTGGGCGTATCGGGACCGCCCGGCGTCGGCGACGGCTCCGGCGTATCCGAAGGCGTGGGCGTGGGCGTATCGGGGCCGCCCGGCGTCGGCGACGGCTCCGGCGTATCCGTAGGTGTGGGCGTGGGCGTATCGGGCCCGCCCGGCGTCGGCGTGTCCGGCTCGACGCAGTTCACGGTCACATGCGTCAGGTCGGGCTGGATCTGACTAAAGCCAGCTGTCGTCATAAGCGTTCCATTGGTCGGACTTAGCAGGAGTTCGACTAGCGTCGACGTCGTCCCCTCTGAGCAGGTCAGCTCGAAAACGGCTAGCGTGGCCGGCTCCACAATGATAGGAATCGGAGGGAAGCCGGTGATGCATCCGTGCCCTACGTAGGTTTCACCTTCCTCGAACACATGCGACGGTACGGCACAGGGCTCTAGCACAACCTCATGCTCAGGCGTAGGTACCGGTTTGTACGTAAGGTGGGGTCCGAAGCCGACTAGCGACTGCGCCAAGATAAAGCCCTCAACGGGAGGTTTCTCGACATCCACCGCCAGCGTGAACGGTTCACCGGCAGGCAACGTGCACTTGTTGTCGATACAGACACCCGTGGGCTCGATCACTGAGAGCTTCATACACGCTCGGGAAGCCCCGTCGCAGACTTTGCGCGGAGGTGTGTTCGTCGGAGCAGGCGTATTTGTCGGTGCACCACCAGCCACGTCAGGAGGAGGCCCGGCCGCCTGGCTCATGGCAACACCCAGCAGCGCAACCCCGCAGAACGCAACGAGGAAGAGAATCAGGCCACGACGTGCGAGCAGACTCACTCCACCACCTCTTACATAACCCTCGCGTTTACTAAACGCGCATTCACTATATCCAACGGACGTCAACCGCCACGCCTTACCCGGCCCATTGCAGCAGCCAGAGCGCTCCCATCCCAACGCCTACCGTCAGCCAGACGTTCCTGGCCAGCCAGGCCATCGCGCCCGCGACCAGCGCAGCTAGCAGCCGCTCGTTGCCGATCGAGAGGTCGAAGCTGGCGCCGTCGCCAACATAGAGCACGGCAGGCAGGATGATGGCGACCAGCACCGCCGGCATCACGTACTGGAGCGCATCTCGCACCGCGGACGGCAGCCGCTCGTGGCTGACGAACACCAGCATCGAGAGCCGGATCGCGTACGTCCCGGCGCCCATCAGCCCGATCGCCAGCCAGAGGTTCATCTCGCCGGCACTCGCTCTCTCAGCAAGCGCTGGGCCAGCATGCCCGCGGCC
>JADFRJ010000150.1 GCA_022561355.1 Chloroflexota bacterium
TCTATCCCTCGGCCGTCTGCTGCGAGATGATGAACGCGGACGGCACAATGTCGCGCCTGCCGAACCTGAAGCGCTTTGCCACGCGCCACAAGGTGAAGATCATCAGCGTCGATCAGTTGATCGCGTATCGCAAGCAGAAGGAGCGGCTCATCGAACGCGTTGCGGAGACGGTCATCCCGACGCAGTACGGCGAATGGAAGACGATCGCCTACAAGAGTGCAATCGATGCCGACGAGCACATCGCGCTCGTCATGGGCGACGTGGCTGATTCAGGACCGGTGCTCGTGCGTGTCCACAGCCAGTGCCTGACGAGCGACGTCTTCGGCAGCCTGCGCTGCGATTGCGGCGAGCAGTTGGAGACGGCCATGAGCATGATCGCCAAGGAGGGCAGGGGCGTCATCGTCTACATGCGGCAGGAGGGCCGTGGCATCGGCTTGCACAACAAGCTCCGCGCGTACGCACTCCAGGACCAGGGCATGGACACCGTTGAGGCGAATCACGCGCTCGGCTTCGCGGCCGACCGGCGCGACTACGGGATCGGGATGCAGATCCTCATCGACCTCGGCGTCACGGACATCCGCATCCTCACCAACAACCCAAGCAAGCGCGCTGGCCTTGAGGGCTATGGTCTCAACTTGGTCGAGCGGGTGCCGATCGAGATCAAACCGAACGCACATAACGTCCGCTACTTGGAGACGAAACGAACCAAGCTCGGCCACCAGCTCGAACCGCACCAGGAAGGAAGCCTCTAGGCCTCGACATGGGCTCAACCTACCAGGGCGGCCTGGACGGAGCCGGGCTTCGCATCGCCATCGCTGTCGGCCGCTTCAATGAGACGGTCACGTCGCGACTGCTTGCGGGCGCACGCACGGCACTTGAACGGCATGGCGTCAAGGATGACGACGTGGTTGTCGCGTGGGCTCCAGGCGCGTTCGAGTTACCACTCGTCGCCAGGGCGTTTGCGGAGGCTGGCAGCTACGACGCCGTCGTCTGCCTCGGTGCCGTGATCCGCGGGGAAACGGCCCATTTCGATTTCATTTCAGCCGAGGTGGCGCGCGGTATCGGCCAAGTTGCCGCGGACACGGGCCTGCCCGTGATCTTTGGTGTCATCACGCCGAATACGCTAGAGCAGGCCCTCGATAGAGCTGGAGGAAAGGCTGATAAGGGCTACGACGCCGTGGTGAGCGCCATCGAAATGGCCAATCTGATGCGTCAGATACGCCCGGAGTGAAAGATCGCACAATGTTGCCTCTAGCCTCTCCGATGGTATGCTAAACCATAGAGCGTCCGCGCTCTCCTACGAGCACTGAGGAGGCCCCGCACATGACCCGAGCAGCAGAACGCCCAGCGACGATGAAATCTGACCAAGAGGAACCAGAGCAGAATCAGGACGAGATTTGGCAGGAGCAGGTTGAGGGCGAGACGCCTGATAGTTCGACAACACAAGCTCTGAACCTGGCGCATCGCGTTACTGAGAAGTTCCCTGATCTGGTTACGCGCTACAAGAGCTACGCAGGTCCCGCGGCGATCGTCTCCAGCGCCCTGATGGCCCTCGCTGGCGTCGCCGTGGCCCGCCGGCTGCGCCGAGGTCAGAATGCGGAAGAGATCCTCGACCAGATCACGTCCGAAGAGATCGAGCGAGCGGCAAGCGTCAGCAGCCGGCAGAATCGCGTCTGGCGGATGGTGAAGCGCATCGCGCTCCGACGCTACGGCTCCGGCGATGCGTCGCCGGGTGATGCTTCGTCGGCCGACTAGCCACCCCTGACGGCCGTCCATGGAACACGAGCGCGAGCCCCGGCTACTCGGCTTTGGCGTTCGCCTCGGCATCAATGCGGCCGCTCTCTGGCTGGCCGCCGAATGGGTGAGCGGCTTCGAGATCGATGGCTGGCAGTCGTTGATTGCGGCCGCGGCAATCTTTGCCGTCGTCAACGCGATTATCAAGCCGGTAGTCGACCTTGTAGGTTTGCCAGTCACATGCCTGACACTCGGCCTGTTTCACCTCGTCGTCAACGCGGCAATGCTTGCGTTCACGGTCTGGATCGCTGGCCAATTCGACTTTGACGTGGAGCTGGATGGCTTTTTCGCCGCGTTCCTCGCCGCCTTGCTAATCAGCTTCGTGAGCACACTCCTCAGCGCCTTCATCGGGCGGCCGATTCGGTGGGCGCTAAGATAGCGCCGTTGCTTGACAGGCTAACCGCCCGAATCTACAATTAGCACACACATTCTGCCCGAAGGGTGAGGTGGTGCCGGTGCCGGATATCCGAACCATCATGCACGTCGACCTCGACGCTTTCTATGTGGCCGTCGAGCAGGTTCGCGATCCCAGCCTGATCGGCAAGCCTGTGATCGTGGGTGGCGATCCCAACGGTAGAGGCGTCGCCGCGACGGCTTCATACGAAGCTCGCGCCTTCGGCATACACTCAGCGATGCCGCTCAGCACAGCGAAGCGTCTCTGTCCGCAAGCGATCTTCCTGCGCGGCGACTACCGGGAGTATGGCAGGGTCTCGAAAGAATTCCATGCCATCCTGCGTGACTACACGCCGCTCGCCCAGCCGATGGGGCTCGACGAGGCGTATCTCGACGTTACCGGCTGCGAGCCGGTGGTGCAGGCACTCTCCGGTGCGGCTGATGCCGACGTGGCGTCGCCCGAGAAGCTCGGCCGCGCTGCAGGCGAGTCGATTCGTAAGCGTGTGCGCGACGAGCTAACGATCGCGGCGTCCGTTGGGATCGCGTCGGGACGCTTGGTCGCGAAGATCGCGTCTGATGCGGCGAAGCCGGATGGCCTGCTCGTCGTGCCGTTCGGTGAAGAGGCCGAGTTCTTGGCACCGAGGCCCGTCCGCGACCTGCCGGGACTAGGTCCCAAAGCGGAAGCTGAGCTGTCGCGGCAGGGAGTTCGCACGTTGCGTCAGCTCGCGTCGATGCCGGAAACTCACCTCAAGAGCCTCTTTGGGAAGTGGGGTGCTTCGCTGGCGGAACGGGCGCGTGGCATCGACCCGACCGAGGTTGCTGGTGATCGGGAGGCCGCCAAGTCCGTCAGCCGCGAAGGCACGTACGCGAAAGACATTGTTGACAAGCAAGTGTTACTCGCGACGATGCGCGGGTTCGCTGAGAGCATTGGCGCTGAGCTCAGGCGCGCGCAACGACGCACTCGCTGCGTCACGCTCAAGCTGCGCTACAACGACTTCTCGACCATTACTCGTAGCCACACGCTGGACCACGCGACGTTCGGCGATGACGTGCTTTACGAGCAAGGCGCGAGACTCTTGCGCGATGCGTTGGCTAAGGATGGACGCCCCGTCAGGCTGATCGGGCTCGGCACGTCGAACTTCACGGACGACTCCGTGCAGCTTGACCTCTTCGATTCCAGCGAGCAGTCAGAGGAAGAGTTGTTGCACAACATTGACCGCCTCCGAGCGAAGTACGGGCGGCGCGTCCTCGAGACGGGGCTGACGTTCTTCGATGCGAACTCGAGCGGGGAGGATTACGATCCGGACCGCCGCACCGGGCTCTCTTCCCAGATTGGCCTGAATAACAACGATCAGAGCGGCTAGCGCGCCTCGCGGCCTGCTACATTGATAGAGGCGAACTCGGAGGTGCCTGATGGACGCACTCGTCGATCTCTCTTGGAGAGCGTATCCCGGTGGCGCTCTGATGGCGCTTGGCACGATGCTGGCCTTCTACGGCTTTGGCCGCTTGGCAGCCTGGCGTAGCGTCTCCGCGTTCGATGGCAGCAAAGCACTCGTCTTTGTGAGTGGACTGCGCGCGGTTCTCGTCGGCTTTGCGATCGCGGGGGTCGGAGGGGCCTGGGTCTGGCAACAGCTCTGGGTGTTGCTGATCTCCCTCGCGATCGGCGGTGAGGAGCTTCTGGAGACGTCGGTCGTACTGTTTGTGCTGCGTAGAGGGCGTCGCATGGAGCAGGCGGCGCGAGAGACCGCGCACTCGGCGCCGGCCGCCGACCCTGCCGCGAGGTCTGGATGACAGACATCACCGCGGCCATGCAGGAGGGCGTCAAAGGGCTGTTCCCCGAACTTCTCGGTATTCAGTTTGTGAAGGCCGAACCTGAGGGCGTGAGGGCTGAACTCACGGTGCGAAAGGAGCTTTGCACCGTGCCAGGCATCATGCACGGAGGCGCAATCATGGGATTTGCGGACACGCTTGGCGCCGTTGCGACTGCCCTCAATCTGCCGCAAGGGGCCGCCACCACGACAATTGAGTCGAAGACGAACTTCTTCGCTCCCGCTCGCTCCGGCGCGACGATCGTTGGCGATTGCACGCCACTCCACCGGGGCAAGACGACGATGGTGTGGCAGACGCGCGTGACTGTCGACGAGAAGCTGGTGGCGCTCGTCACACAGACGCAGATGGTGATAGCACCGCGCGCCTAGCTCTCCGCGAGCGCCCGGGGCGACAGTTGGCGGGTGATAGACTGCACACCATGGGAGTGCTCGCTCACGAATCGTCTTCGCGTCCGGCCGATCTAGCACGCCGCGTGCGGCGGCTAGAGATCCGGGCCAAGCGGTTAGTGGCCGAGCGCCTAATCGGCCAGTACGGCAGCGTATTTCGCGGTCGCGGGCTCGAGTTCTCCGAGGTGCGCGAGTACCAGCCCGGAGACGACATCCGCATCATCGATTGGAACGTCACTGCCCGAATGGGCGTGCCCTTCGTCAAGAAGTTCGTCGAGGAGCGGGAGCTGACGGTCCTCATCGCCACAGACATTAGTGCGTCGCAGCAGTTCGGCACGGCGTCGCTGACGAAGGCGGAGCTTGCCGCCGAGCTGAGCGCCTTGCTCGCCTTCGCGGCCGTCGCGAGCAACGACCTCGTTGGGCTGTTGACGTTCACCGACCGCGTCGAGGCGTTCGTCCCGCCCGCTAAGGGTCCGCGGCACGCGTTGCGATTGGTCCGCGAGCTGCTTGGCGCGCGGCCCGCTGGACGCGGTACGGACATCGGGGCAGCGCTGAACTACATCCAACGCGCGCTGCCGCGCCGGGCGATCGTCTTTCTCATCTCTGATTTCATGGACGACGGCTTCGAGGCCACGCTCCGCTCGACAGCGCGCCGCCACGACGTCATCGCGCTGGCGCTGGGCGATCCGCGCGAAGTGTCGCTCCCGAGCATCGGCCTCGTTGAGGTGGTAGACCCCGAGACCGGCGAGCGCGCGTGGCTCGACACAGGAGACGAACGCGTACGACGGGGCTTCGATGAGCAAGCGATGGCCGCCACGTCGGAACGCGGATACCTCCTCAAGTCACTGGGTGTGGACGTGGTGTCTCTCGCGACGGACCAAGACTATATCGCGCCGTTGACGGCCTACCTGCAGGCCCGCGCTCGGAGACACTAGGTGCGCTGGCTGATGGGTGTTGCCGCCGTGGCAGCCGCGCTCGGCATTGTGAGCGCCGGGGCCCAGGCGGCCATCACCGCTGACGTGACGCTGGAGCCGCCCCGCGTCACGGTCGGCGATCGGATCACGCTCACCATTACGGTCGAGCACGACACGGAAGTCGCTGTATCAGCGCCGGACGCTCACGAGGCATTCGAACCGCTGGACCTGATCGAAGTGCTACCGCCGGAGACCCGCGACGTCGGCGGCGGGCGCATGGAGTCGGTGTTCTCGTTTGAGCTATCCGCGTTCCTCATCGGCGAAATCGAACTGAAGCCGATCGCTATCACGGCCGACGGTCTCGAGGTGCTCCACGTCCAACCGGAGGCGATCTTCGTCGAGAGCGTCGTGCTGCCCGCCGCGGCGCCCGATGCGGCGCCCGATGCGGCGGCGCAACTGCGAGGCCTCAAGGCGCCGTTGGAGGCCGGTACTGGCCCGCCGAAATGGATCTGGGCCGCACTATTCATGGCCGCGTTCGCTGCCGTATCAGTGTTCACGATGGGGCTCGCGAGGGTGCCAACGTTACGCGCGCCTTCTGCTTCGAAGCCAGCGCCGAGCCCGCCGGAACAGTCACCCGGCGATGCGGCGCTGGAAGTGTTCGACCAGATCGCTGATTCTCTTCTCCTCGATAAGGGAGAGCTGTCCGAGTACTACCGCCGCATTGGTGAGAGCCTGCGAGGCTACATCTCGCACCGCTT
>JADFRJ010000151.1 GCA_022561355.1 Chloroflexota bacterium
AGCGGCTCCTGCCTGTCGACTTCGATCGTTATCCCGTTACTTAGCGTTGATGGAGTGGCCGCCTCGGCGGAGGACGGATAGAACGTGAGCTGCTGGGTCAGATAATCAAGCTTGAACAGTCCGCGCTCACCGAGGACGCGGAGTTCGCGGTCCTTAATGGGCGACAGCCAGTTCACGTCCAGCGTCCCGATGGTGCCGTCTTCAAAACGTAGAACCGCCGACAGCGCGTCTTCGTAGGGCGACCTGATGCCGGAGCGCGTCTCCGCGCGGACGCGGTCGATCTCGCACGCGACGAGATGGCGAAGCACGTCGATGTCGTGCGTCGCGAGGTCTTGCACCACGCCAACGTCGCGTTCTCGGGGGAAGAAGGGGCCCACGCGTCGCGCTTGAATCTGGATCAGCCGCCCCGCTTCGCCTTGCTCGATGCGTTTCTTCAGCTCGACTACGCCGGGGTTGAAGCGTTCGATGTGTCCGGCCATGAGGGGGACGCCCGCGCCTATCGCGGCGTCCCTAAGTTGCAGGCACTCGTCCACGCTCGCAGCGAGCGGTTTCTCGACCAGCAACGGGACGCCTTGCTCGATGCAGGCGAGCGCCACGTCGAGATGCTGGCGTGTCGGAACGGCGATCGACACCGCCTCCAGCCGCTCTTCGGCGAGCATCTCGCGATAGTCCCCGTAGGCCCGGACGGAGCCTTGCCGTTCGAGCTCGGCCAGCCGCTCCTCGCTGGTATCCGCGATTGCTACGAGCTCGGCGCCGTCTAGCTCGCCGAACACGCGGACGTGATGCGCTCCCATTGTTCCAACGCCGATGACGCCCACGCGCAGGCCGCCCACACGCAGGGGTTCAGCCACTGCGCGACTCCGTCAGAGAGCTGACGCTGTTGACCGTCGCTGCGATGCGCTCCAGGTCGGGCGCGCTCAGGCCGGGATGGACGGGCAGCGACAACACTTCGCGGGACGCCGCTTCAGCGACAGGGAACGAACCACCGATGCCGCGCTCTTGGTAGAGGGGCTGCTGGTGGAGAGAGCGAGCGTAGTAGATCACCGCTTCGATGTCGCTGTCAGCAAGCGCAGTCTGCAGGCCGTCCCGGCGGCCGGCATCGACCCTGATCGTGTACTGCTGGTAGACGTGGTAAGCGTCGGGCTGCTCGGATGGTATCGCGACGTCTTCCAGCTTCTCGCTCAGCCAGGCGGCGTTCGTGCGGCGTTTGCGGTTTCCGTCGTCGAGCCGGGCTAGCTGGCAAACGCCGAGGGCGGCGGCAATCTCGGTCATGCGGTGGTTGGCGCTGAGGAGCTCTGTGACGTAGCGTTCGCCCTCGCCCTGATTCCTGAGCTTCCGAGCGCGGGCGGCAACGTTGCCGTCATCCGTCACGATCATGCCCCCTTCGCCGGCCGAGATCGCCTTCGTGGCGTAGAACGAGAAGCAGGCCGTGCCTGATGCGCCGATCTTGCGCCCCTGCCATGTTGCGCCCAATGCCTGACAGGCATCCTCTACAACGATCAGACCGTGCCGCCCCGCGAGCGCGCGAATGCCGGTCAGGTTGGCGGGGTGGCCGAAGAGGTGCACAGGCACGATCGCGCGCGTTTGTGGCGTGATCGCAGCCTCGGCAAGATCGACATCGATCGCGAAGGTGTTAGCGTGGATATCCACGAGTACGGGCCGCGCGCCCACGAGGAGTACGGCGTTCGCCGTCGCGGCATAGGTGAACGTCGGGACGAGGACCTCGTCGCCCTCGCCGATGCCGTGGGCGGTGAGCGCGACGATGAGCGCGGACGTCCCCGACGAGACGGCGATCGCGTGCTGGGCTCCGAGGTATTCCGCGAACGCTTCCTCGAACTCGGCTACGCGTGGCCCCTGCGCGAGCCGGCCTGAGCGCAGAACGGCGAGGACGGCCTGCTCCTCCTCCGACCCGATCATCGGCTCGGCGATCCGGATCATGGGGCGCTCGCCCTAGCTGATTCGAACTGGAAGGTGGCGTCGCAGGCAGGGCAGCGGTACGCATCGCCGTCTCGCTCAAGCGTCCGGCCGCACTTGCAGGCATAGCCTGCGAGCCTGGCCGGGATCCCAATCATCAGAGCCTGGTCCGGCACGTCGCGAGTGACGACTGCGCCCGCAGCGACCATCGCCCAGCGGCCGATCGTGAGGCCCGGCAGGATAATGGCGCCCGTTCCGATGGAGGCGCCCTCCCGTACGAGCGTAGGTATCGCTTCCCAGTCGTCGTCCGTCTTTAGCGATCCATCTACGTCGACCGCGCGAGGATAGAGGTCGTTCGTGAAGCTGACGTGCGGCCCGATGTAGACGCCGTCTTCGACCGTGAGGCCGCGAAAGAGCGAGGCGCGGTTCTGGATCTTGCAGCGGTCGCCGACGACAACGTCCTGGTCGAGGTAGACGCCTTTACCGATCACACAGTCTCTCCCAACGACCGCGCGCTCTCGGATCTGAGCCTCGTTCCAGACGCTCGTGCCGGCGCCGATCTTGGCCTCAGTCGATACGTTTGCCGTGGAGTGAATCATCTTGAAGCAAATCTACCATGCGTTGCGCCGCGCGGCCATTGCCGAAGACCTGCGGCGCTTCGACTTGGGGCTGTGGCCGCCGCGCCGCCTCTACGATGCGCTTGGGGTCCGTGCCGGCCAGCACGTTCCATCCGTTGACCAACGTCTCCGGCCACTCCGTCTCCTCACGAAGCGTGACGCACGGCGTACCTAACAGATAGGCCTCCTTCTGCACGCCGCCCGAGTCGGTGAGGACCATGCGCGCGTGAAGCTGCAACGCCAGCATGTCCAGATAGCCTACGGGGGCGATCTCCTTGACGTTCGGTGGCAGGTGGATGTCCGCCGCCTGAAGCGCGGCTTTCGTGCGCGGGTGGAGCGGCAGCACGACGGCGTCCTGAAGATCGCCTAGCGCATGGACGATGCGAGCCAGCGACGTCGGATCGTCGGTGTTGGCCGCGCGATGGACCGTCGCCAAGAAGTAGCCCTTGCGCTGGAGCCCCAGCCGTTCGAGGAGATCGGTGCGGTCTTCGAGCAATTTGCGGTGCTGCTGGAGCGAATCGAACATGATGTCGCCGGTGAGGTGCGCACGCTCGCTTAGGCCCTCAGCAGCCAGGTGTCGCATGGCGGTCTCGGTGGGACAGAAGAGGAGGCTGGCGCAGTGGTCGGTGAGTACGCGGTTGACCTCTTCGGGCATCGAGCGGTCGAAGCTGCGCAGGCCGGCCTCGACATGCGCGATCGGAAGCCCGAGCTTGGCCGCGGCGAGCGCGCCGGCCAGCGTGGAGTTCGTATCGCCAAAGACGACGACCCAGTCGGGAGCCTCTTGCTGGAGCACCGGCTCCAGGCGCTGGAGCATCTCGCCGGTCTGTTGTCCGTGCGGCCCGGAGCCAACGCCGAGATTGTGGTCCGGCTGGGGCAGATCCAACTCTTGGAAAAAGACATCCGAGAGTTCAGGATCGTAGTGCTGGCCGGTGTGGATCAGCGTCTCCTGGTGCTCCTTGCGAAGCGCCCGGCTGAAGACGGCTGCCTTGATAAACTGTGGCCGAGCGCCGACGACCGTTGCGACCTTCACGACAGTGGGGCGCTAGTTGTCCGATGTGGCGGGCGCGGGTTGCACGTCCCGGAGGTCGATGCGCGCGAGGGCATGCAGCCGTGTGGCAAGTTCGTCGCGACTCTCTGGCATGTTGCGCTGGAGCTCCTCGATCCGTCCGATGATCTCATCAGCCGAACACGTGGGAGTACCCTCGACCTGATAGATCTTGGGGTGCCCGGTCGTCAGGAAACGGCCACGCTTCTCGAGGGGCTCTTCGATGACCTGCTCTCCGGGGCGAAGGCCGGTGTAGACGATCTCGATGTCCTTCCCAGGCTGGTAGCCCCGCAGCCGGATCAGCTTCTCGGCGAGGTCGGCGATGCGCACCTCTTCGCCGAGGTCCAGCACGAGCGTGGACGCGTCGTTCGCCTGCGCGCCCGCTTGGATGAGGAGCTTGACGGCCTCCGGCGGCGACATGAAGTAGCGAGCGATATCCGCGTGCGTGAGCAGGACCGGGCCCCCGCGTTCAATCTGGCGCAGGAAGAGCGGTACCACGCTGCCGCGGCTGCCCATGACGTTGTGCAGCCGGACCGCCGTGAAGCGCGTGCTGTGCTCCTGAGACATGGACGCGGCGAGGAGTTCGCCGATGCGCTTGGTTGCGCCGTAGACGCTGTCCAGGTCCGCGGCCTTGTTCGACGAGACGAAGATCAGCCGCTCGGTGTCGACATCGGCCGCCGCGCGGCAGAGGTTCATTGTGCCGGCCACGTTCACGTGGAACGCGGCCTCCGGGTGTTCCTCGATCACGGGGATGTGCTTATAGGCGGCGGTGTGGAAGATGACGTGCGGGCGAGCCGAGCGGAACGTGCGATCAACCTGCGCCCGGTCGACGATGTTGGTCATCCAGATGCGGACTTCGTCTCCCTCCGCGGCCAGATCGCGCTGGAGGTCGTAGAGGCCCGTCTCGTTCGTGTCGAGCAGGTGGAGGACCGCGGGGCCGTACGCCAGCAGTTGCCGCGCCAGCTCCTGACCCAGGTAGCCGGCGGCGCCCGTGATGAGGACAGCCTTATTGTGGACCAGTGCCGCGCAGGCAGCGGCGTCGATCTCCGTCTCCTGGCTTCCCAGCAGGTCGTCGACTGTGACCTCGCGGAGCTGGCCGGGTTCGCCGCCCGCGTGCACCATCTCGGGCACGCCCGGGACCGTACGCACGGCAACGTTCGCGTCCTGACAGAGGCCGACGAACTCGCGGATCGTCGCGCCGCTTGCGGATGGCATCGCGAGCGCAACGAGGTCCACGCCCTTCGTTCTGGCGATCTCGGGGATGTCTGACCGTGTGCCGAGGACCGGCAGGCCGTGGATGCGCGTGCCGCGTTTGCGGGCGTCGTCATCGATGAAGCCGATGGGCCGGTAGTGCCACTCCTGATGCTGGAGGAACTCTCGCGCCAGCATCTGGCCTGTGTGTCCGGCGCCGGCGATGAGCACGTGCTGGACGGGGCCACCCCAGCCTGTGAAGGGCGCCTGGGTGCGGAGCCGCGGCCAGAGCTTCGCCACACCCATCGACAGGAAGATCAGCAAGGGCGCGATGCCTGTCACGGTGAGCGGGATGTGCCGGGGCGTCAGGAACACGTTGATGCCGAGCAGCAGGATCGATACGAGCCCCACAGCCGAGGCGAGGCTCATCGCGTCGGCCACGCCGGCATAGTTCCAGGCCGTCCGGTAGATGCCGAAGAAGTAGTTGCCCACGACGTAGGCGAGGACGATCACGGCGATCACCTGGCCGAAGAAGATCATCGACTCTCGCGGGATCGCTCCGTCAAACCGGAGCGCGAGCGCCGCGGCGTAGCTGGCGATGATGAGGAGCGCATCCAGGGCAAGGACCGGAAGCAGGCGGATGGTGCGGCTGATGAGCGCTGACCCGTCTGGCTGTTCTGATGTGGGTTCGGCTGGGGTTTCGTCTGGTGTCATTGCACGCCCTTGCGGCTCAGCACGGCCGGAACCGTCTTCGCCAGAATGATGAGGTCCCGGAACGGCGAATGTTGGTCAACGTATTGAAGATCGTAGAGCATCGTTTGTTCGTAGGTCAAACTTCCGCGTCCGCTCACCTGGGCCAGGCCTGTAATGCCGGGTCTCACGTCGTGGCGACGCCGGTAGTCCGGCAGATACTGCTCCACCAGCTCCGGCACTTCCGGCCGCGGGCCAACGATCGACATCTCACCGCGCAGCACGTTGATCAGGTTTGGCAGCTCATCCAAGCTGGTCGTGCGGAGGAAATGCCCAACGCGCGTGTACTCCTTGCCTCCGTAGAGCGGATCGAACACGTACTCGGAGAAATCGGAGACGTCCGGCACCGGCGTGGACTCTTCGTCGCCGGGCGTGGAGCGCATTGTGCGGAACTTGAGCACCTGAAACGGCTTCTCGCCCATGCCGACGCGACGCTGACGAAAGAAGACCGGCCCGGGCGATTCCAGCCTGACGACGATGGCGATAACGACGAGCAGCGGCGAAAACGTGAGCAGCGCAGCCGCTGCGAAGAGGATGTCGAACGCGCG
>JADFRJ010000152.1 GCA_022561355.1 Chloroflexota bacterium
ACCGTCTACGCGCTCCACGCCCTCACCGGCATCCTGGGCCCCGCCCGCCGCGTCTCCGCGATGTCCGGCGTGCGCATCGCCGAACGCGAGTTCCGCGGCGAGATGCTCGCCTGCGACGCCGACGACAACTCGCTCCTCACGCTCGATTTCGGCGACGCGCTCTTCGCGTTCGTCTACGGCACCGCCGCCGGCGCCATCACGCGGGGCTTCGCGCCCAGCTTCTTCGGCACCGATGGCGCCATCGTTGGCATGCGGCTCAACGGCGAGCCGTTCGACTACCCTGGCCGTGAGATTGCGGAAGGGGAGGGCGCCAGCGTCCAGTGGCTGCTGCCGCACGTCACGGGCCCGCATCGCGACATCGAAGAGCAGCACGTCTACGAGGACGTCATGCAGCTCGTCGACTGGGTGCGTGACGGCACGCCCAGCATTGCCACAGCCGAGCACGCGCGCCACGTCATCGAGATCATCGAGTCGGCCTACCGAGCCGCCGAGACGGGCCAGACGCAGGAGCTGACCACAACCTTCGCGCTGTAGTCAGCGGGACCCTCAATGCAGACCCGTCATTCCGAGCCAAGCGAGGAATCTAGCCCCTTGGAAGACCAACCGGCGAGCGTTCGGCCATTGTGCTCTATGAAAGGCGGCTGCTGACGACATGAACCTCAGCTCTTTGGTCAGGCTCCGTCGTCTCTGGGATCGAGTGCGGCCGCTTCCCAGGCCGGTCTATCTGCCAAACACACCGCGTGTCGCGGATGCGTTTCCGGAGAACGTATTTAGGACACCCAACACGATGACGCTCGCCGCCGCGGCCCTGTCCGAGGAGGCCGTCTGCTTCATGGAGGAGCTGATCGATCGCCTGACGCCCAGCGAGGAGCTGGCTGGCCAGCAGGCCTATTATCGGCTCGCCCGCGCCCAGTTCGGCCGCCATATGCGCTTCGCGGACCTGACGACGGCGCTTTGGGCCGCCTCGACGCTGATCCGGCCCAGCGACTACTTAGAGATCGGCGTGCGGCGTGGCCGCAGCGCCTGCGTCGTCGGCGCGACGAACCCCGAGTGCGCGATCCTTGGCTTCGATCTCTGGCTGCCGGACTACGCGGGCGTGCCCAACCCCGGGCCCGGCTTCGTGCGGAGCGAGCTGGAAGGCGTGGGCCATCAGGGGAGCGTAGAGTTGGTGTCCGGAGACAGCCGTGAGAGCGTGCCCGCCTACTTTGCCGAACACCCCGATGCGTTCTCCGACATCATCACCGTCGATGGCGACCATACGGCTCTCGGCGCAGCGACCGATCTCGCGAACGTGCTACCCAGGCTGAAGGTGGGCGGAGTCCTCCTCTTCGATGACATTGTGCAGAGGCCGGCCCTGCGTGGCGTCTGGGAACGCCTCGTCAAGCGCGACAGCCGCTACGTCACCTGGGAGTACACGGACGCTGGCGATGGCGTGGCTGCGGCGATCCGCATCGGTGACAGGCCCATGCTGCACTGGCGCGATCAGTGATCGCGCGGCATAGCCGTCGCTTCTTAGCTAACTAGTCGCCTACGATTAGGGCGATGGCACCAGTTCTGGAGGCAAGCGGTAGATCTTATCCTTGCCCGAGTAATAGATGACACCTTCGCTATCGACGCCGACATTGAAACGACAGTCGTCTACCAAGATGAGGTCTCGCACGATCTCGTCGTTGCCGGGGCCGCCAAACTCGAGATAGCGCATGTTGCCGGTGATGAACTCGCAAATGAGCAGCGCATTCCCCAGACCTTCGTACGTGCCCGCCGGCAAGAACGCCATGCCGGCCGGAGCAACGTTGGAGGGGAACTCTTCTGGCTCGGTGCCGGGCAGAGAGAACAGGTAGATCGGGTCTACTCCGCCCAAGCCCAGACACGTCTCGGTCTCCGCCCGCGGCAGAGAACCCGGCACGCCGTAGTCCTTGCCGGATTCGATCACGTTCAGTTCGTCGCAATTGCCCGGTCCATTGTCGGGCGCATAGATCGTGCCCGTCTCCTGGTGAAACGCGAAATCGAACGTGTTCCTGATCCCATGAGCAAAGATACGTGGATCTGCTCCGGGTTCGTCAATGAACGGGTTGTCCGGCGCCGGCGATCCGTCCGTCTTGTCGAAGCGAAGGAACTTCCCCAGCGGATTGTCCAAGCCCTCAGCTCGTTCCTTCTGCTCATTGTTGCCAATGCTCAGATACAGGTAGCCGTCTGGTCCGAAGTGAAGTCCCCCACCCACATGGACGCAGACTCCAGGTATCGTGTCCAGCAGCTCGACCAAGACCGTGCGATCCGTTCCCCGCCCATCGACATCCGTGTAGCGCACGACCCGAAGAGTGGCCACGTCTTCATTAGAAGTGGATTGTGTGAGGTAGACGTAGACGTAGTGGTTCATGGAGAAATCAGGATCGATGGCGATGCCCAGCAGTCCGCACTCGTTGCGGCTCCGGACCTCTTCGGACGCAAACAGCTCCCCTTCACTGGGATCACCTGTGCGTACAGCCTGATCCGGGTCCCACTGATTCAGGTCGAACCAGCGAATCTCTCCACGTTGACGGAGGTTGAAGAAGAGGCGTCCGTCCGGCGCGAACTCGAAGGCTACTGGTTCGGAGCCATAAACCACAGGCTGCCCGACCGGCCCCGCATCTTCTTCTTGGCTCGCCGCTCTCGCCGCTCTCGCCGCTCCCGCACGCCATGAGCAGTAGGGCGGAACCGCAAAGCAGCGCAATCCGAACGGTCAGCATGGCACGAATAGTACACCATTCCGCCAGCCAACTTGTCACAGGATCAATCGACACGTTCGACGGTCGGCAGGACTGCGTGCTCTTCGGCGGAGTACTACGAGCCCATCTTGGGCGATGAAGGCCTGCGAAGATCGCATGCGGGAACTTGGCAAGGAGCTGGAGCTGCAAAGGCCCGTTGCCGGCCATGGCTCCTCGCGATCGACCAGACGCTTGAGCATCAGCAGTGGCGGATGGAGTTCGCCAGGCGTGTCCTAGCTTCCGGCGGCCGACTCCGCTTCGCGTGCCAGCCATCATCGAACACGCTCCGTGGGCCGTTCTGAGGCTTTTACTGAACCTGCGGTGAGTCCAACTATCAGCGCAAGTTTGACCCAAGCGGGCCAGTCTGTTCAAATGTGATGAGTTGCCCGTACGGCCGCGCAGGAGCGCATAGAAGACGCAGGAGCGCATAGAGGAAAGGTTGGCACGAATGAAAGGAATAAGGATCGGTCTGGTAGGAATGGCGGCCATTGCGGCGCTGCTGTTCGGAGGAGCAATCCTGGGCGGCACAGTGTTCGCTCAGGATGGTGACACCGTGGGCGTTTCGGATGGCTCAGCCGAAACCGGCGAGTCTGGCGATGTGACGATAGAAGCAACGGACATCAGCGAGCCCGGCCTGGGCGCATGGACGCTGGACATCCACTATGACACCAGCGTCATCACCGCGACGGACTGCACGGCGGAGCAGGGTGGCGTCTGCAACCCGAACTTCGCCGACGGCGTTGCCCGTATCACAGGCGCCACCGCGGGGGGTCTGGAAGGTGACTCCACGCTGGGCACGTTCGAGTTCGAGTGTGGCGACGACGCTGGCACGAGCGACCTGGATATCCAGGTCTCCACCTTCGCGGACGCGACGCTCGGCGACCCGACGGACATCGATGTTACGGTCGTTGACGGTACCTTCACGTGCTCGGAAGAAGAGGTTGTGACGGCGGTACCGGCCGCCGGTACTGGCTTCAGCGCGGACGGCACCAGCTACGGCTGGCTGGTCGCCCTGCTGGCAGTCATTGGTACTGTTGGTCTGGCCGTTGGCGCACTGCGGAACCGCGCACGGTAAGCGCCGTCCGTAGCTAACGGAAGTATAGGGAGTCCCGCGGCATTCGCTGCGGGACTCCTGCTATTCTTTCCCTTTATCACACCCAAAAGAGACGTTGGATCGCGTTAAGAGAGGCGCTGGTGGCCGTACAGCGACAATTGGCATCCGCCCGCTGCCACTTCGGCTTCACCGCGCTGTAAACCTCAGGAGTTGGCACCTTTTTAAGGATAAGTAGCTTGACTCTAAGCAGCCGCGCCCGCAAACTGTGAAGTCAATGGAACAGTTTGGCCGAGGAGGGTTGACACTAAGGAGCCTCTATGGCCAGAATGGCGCACTACGTTGCGTACCCAAGGGAGGGTCAATCTTGGCTCGGGGCGCGAACTCTCGTCATAACGGCACTCACGGAGGAGGGAGACAATAATGACAGGAAGTCAAACGTGGGGTGCGCTGCGCCCTATCGCAATTCGCTTTACTTTCCTGGCAATTGTCGCGATCGCCCTGGTGGGCGTTCTGTTCGCGATATCGAACAACGCCTCGGCGGCTACAGTAGTCACCGTCAATAGCACGGGAGTTGCTCTTGACGCTGACGGTGGCACGAACGCGACCTGCGAGACGGTCCTCGGCAACGGGGTCTGTACGCTCCCGGCCGCTATTGAGACCGCTAACGGAGGGTTCGCGGACACGATCTTGTTCGCCCTGCCCGGCGGCAGCGGCACGATCAACTTGACAGGTGATCTTCCCATCATCAAGGTGGACCTCGCCATCGACGCGAGCGGCAACACCGTCATCATCGATGGTACCGGTGGCGGTTCGGTCGGGTTCGAAGTGCTTGCCAGCCTCAACGGCCAGAACTTTAGCCTCGTGAGCGGCACAGGCGACCTGACGATTCGCGACATCAGTGGCGCGAGCATCGACAAGATCTTCGGCCATGCTGCCGTGAAGGTCTGCGGCCGCAGCGCCTGTGCCGGTGGCGCCGCCAACATCAACCTCGGTACCGTCCTGATCGATGGCATTACCATCGAAGGCGTAACGGGAGCGCGTGGCGTCCATATTGTCGCCAACAACCTAACATCCGCGACCGTATCTAACAGCACGATCTCAGGCGCGGAAGACGGTGTACTCCTGAAGGCCACCGGAGACAAGACCGCAACCCCGGTCGTTACAGACAACACGATGGTCGTGACCGGCAACGACATCACGTCAGTTGATAACGACGCGGTAGACATTGAGGTCTGCGACCCGACGGCCTGCGACCTGGCCAGCAAGATCTCGATTACCATCGACGGAAACACCACTCTAGACGGTGGTACCGCCGGCGGCACTAACGATGACGGCGTCACGGTTGACGTTGCTATTCTGGACGCCACGCCAGGCAGCTCGGTCAACGTCACCGTCGACGACAACACTGGCGGGATCACCGGCTGGGACGGCGTCGATATCGAAATCGACCTCGACGACGTTTCCACGGCCAGCCTGAGCGCCAGCGTCTCTGTCAGCCGAAACACCGGCCCAATCGTAGGCGACGGCGGCGAGGGCGTCGAGGTGGACATTGACGTCGATACGTCCGGCGGCGGCAGCGCCACGACCAACGTTGACGACAACGACGACATCAGCGGTGAGTTCGAAGGCGTCGAAGTGGACTCCGACGTCGGCGACGGTGATGGCAACAGCAGCACGGTGAGCGTCTCTCGAAACGGGAACATTTCCAGCGCGGACAGCGAAGCCGTTGATGTTGATAGCGAGGCCTTGGACGGCAGCGGCAACACGAGCACCGTGCTCATCAATGACAACGGCAATCTTGTGTCCGTCCTTGGTGCTGGCGATGACGGCGTGCGCGTGGACAGCGACGCCGGCGACGCCAGCAACAACAACACCAGTACCGTCAGGGTGAACGACAACGACGACATCAGCGGCGATGACCATGCGGTAAACGTGGTAAGCTTCGCCGGCTCCGACTCCAGCGCGGCGAGCGCGGCGAACGGTAATACGAGCGATGTAGAGGTGAACGATAACGGCAATATCGTAGGCGACACTGACGCCGGCGGTTTTGGGGACGGCATCCACGTCGAAAGCATAGCGGGCTCGGATGACACCATATGCGTATGCGGTGGCGACAACAACAAGAGCATTGTCGACGCCAGCAACAACGACGACATCGAGGGTGGTGAAGACGCCATCGACATCGTCAGTGAGGCTGGAACCCGTGAAGACACCGGCTCGGGTAACA
>JADFRJ010000006.1 GCA_022561355.1 Chloroflexota bacterium
TGTCGGCATCGATCACGCGCTGTCGCTGAAGGTGAAAGAAGATCCCGATCTGCGGCCGCCCGGCGCCTTCTCCATGCGGGGCCATTCGGTCGGCGGGTTCGGATCGGTGACCACGAACAAAGTCATCGCCACCATCGCCGGCGACGTGTTCGGCAACGACGTGCAGGCCTATCCCAAGTACGGCTCCGAAAAGAAGGGTCTGCCCACCACGTATTATCTCACCATCTCCGAATCCCACATTTTTATGCACGCGGAATTGGAGTACGTCGACCTGGTCGTGCTCAACGATACGACGGCCCTGTTCAGCGGCAACCCGCTCAAGGGCATGGTTTCCGGCGGGGCGATCTTCATGCAGTCTCCCTACAGCGAATCGAAGGAGGTGTGGAAACGGATTCCCCCGCATCACCAGCGTTTCATCCGTGAAAAGAAACTGCGCGTCTATTACGCCGACATGGTGCAAATCGCCCGCGAAGTCGCCTCCGTCGCCGATTTGCAGATGCGGATGCAAGGCATCGTGCTGCTGGGAGTGTTCCTCAAGCTCACCCCTTACGTTAAAGAAAGCAACATGACCGACGAGCAGGTTTACGCCGGCGTCGAGAAAGCGCTGAGGAAATACTTCGGCAAACGCGGCGAACAAGTCGTGCAGGATAACCTGACCTGCGTGAAGCGAGGGTATAGCGAGATGAAAGAAGTGCCGGGAGAGATGATCGGCAAAGAACAAACGTCAGCCATTTGAGGTGCGCTCGACGCACCATTCCATGAATTCTCTAACTGGCGAGTGCAAGTACGCACTCTACCGTATTAGGAAAGAGATATGTCAACTGATCAATCGCTTCCTTCCTTGAATGAAGCCAGCGAACGCGACCCGTTCAATAACAACTCCTACGGCACGATCGTCGACAGCGGCTATAAGCAGGCGTCGCTGCCGGTGCTGGACATTATCGACTTCAACGAGCGGATCCTTCGCGGTTATGAAGACGGCACGGCCGAGAAAAGCTTGCCAGCCGATCTTTCCCTGGCCCGGTCGTTGGTTCCCGCCGGCACGGCCACGCTACGCGATTTCAGTTACATCGCGCCGGATATCCCCGAATTCATCACGGAAAACTGCACCGGTTGCATGGACTGCGTGACGCAATGCCCTGACACGGCCATCTTGGGCAAGGTCCTCGACGAAGAAGATCTGGAAAGGAAGCTGGCGGAAATCTCCGACGAAGCGGATCGCGAGATGTACCGTAAACAATGGGCCAAGACCCGTAAATATTACGACGGGCCAAAGAAAAAGCAGGGCGCCGCCGGGATGTCCGGCGCCCTCGAACGATTGTGCAAGGAGGCGGAAAAGGCGGTCGCCGACGGCCATGGACTTCGCCCCATGAGTGTTCCGTACGGATTCATTCGGTCGTCCAAGCCCGTTCGTCCGTTCGATGGACTCGTGATCGACGCCGTTCACGATCACGGCATCGTACAATGTTCCGGGCGTCGTCGCGAATCCCGTGGCGGGGTTTGCGACTGCGGCACAAGGTTGCTACATTATTGAGCGGGGTTGAGCTATACGGAGCGATGCAGCGCAAGGCAAAGAGGAGTTCGATACAAATGTCAGAATTGAAGGCAAGTCTCAAATCGTACAAGTGGCTCATCGTCACCGTGGCGGTGTGGACCTCGACGTTCTCATCCGCGATCAGCCGCCGCTCCAGCTCCTCGATATACGTGCCGAAGCTGCCGAGCAGATACCCCAGCTCCTCCGTCTGGCTCACGCCCTTCCGCGAAGCGAACCGCAGATGCACCTTGCTCCACAGCCAGACCATCGCGAGCTGGTCGTGCGCGTCGCCGAACTTGCCGCGCAGCAGCGGCCCCCAGACCGTGTCGTAGGCGCCTTTGCCCATGTAGCGTTTGATCCAGTCCGCCGCCGTGATCGATTCGTAGCGCGTGCCGTCGGCCTGCCGTCTCAGGTAGAGCGCGGCCAGCCCCATCCGGACGCGGTCCAGCAGCGGCGCCGGCGTGTACTTGAGGAGGTCGGTCGCCGTGACGAAGTCGTAGAGCTTGCCTTCGCGATAGAACCCCACCTTGGACGTCCGCCACGTCATCTTGTCACCGAGGCCCAACTCCTCAATCAGCTTGATGATCGTCGTGTCCGTGGAGAACAGATGGTGGTAGAACGCCTCCAGCCTGTCCCCGCCCGGGTCGAACGTACGCACCAACCCACCCAGGAACGGGCTCGCCTCGTAGAGCCCAACCTGATGCCCCTGCTGCGACAGCCGGTACGCGGCCACCATGCCGGCCACTCCCCCACCGATGATGCCAACTCTCATGGTGATCGCGCCTCCTCCGGCGGTACGTCCGCGGGGGCCGGCCCGGCGGTCGGTGAGGCCGGTGCGGCGCCTGCCGTTGCGTTGCGAAACATCTCCCCGAGCGACATGCGCATCGTCCCTAAGAAGTAGAACCCTAGGATGATCACGGGCAGCAGCACCAGCGCATGCAGGCCGATCGCGTACGCCTCCGCGCCTCCCGTCGCCACGCCCGCCGCGATGAACGTCTGCTTCGTCACCAGCTCAAACGGGCCGATGCCGCCCTGCGACGCGAGGACCGCGATCGCCAGGTTCGCCGCGGCCGTCGCCAGCAGGTAGTGCTGGAACCCGACGTCGATATCGAACGCCAGCCCGACGATGTAGTACATCGTCGCCTCCAGCAGCCACGACACCAGCGACATCACCCAGGCGACGCTCATGTCCATGGGGCTGCGCAGCGCCTGCAGCCCCTCGAAGAACGAATGCGCCAGCCCCTCGATACTCGACTGGAAACGCTCCGGCGTAAGTCGCGTGATCAACTCATCCGCCTTCGTGCGCGCTGCCTCCGAGAAGGCCAGCAGGAACAGCACCACCAACGCCCCTCCGAAGAGCACGGACATCACCACCGCTAGCTGCACCAGGTTGATCGTCCAGTCAACGGCCGGCAGCGGAAACTGCTCGCTGCTGCCGGTGAACGCCACGACGATAAGGAGCATCGGTACAAGCGTGATGCCGTCGAACAGCCTGTCAACCGCGATCGTTCCCAGCGAGGCCGCCTTACTCACCCGCTCGCGCTCGCCGAGGAGATAGGCCCTCACCAGTTCGCCCGCTCTCGCCGGGATCAGGTTGTTCGCCATCAGCCCAATGATTACCACAGGATAGAGTCGCGCTGTCGACACCTTGGCAATCGGCCGTAACAGGTACTGCCAGCGGATCGTACGCACCCAAATGCCCGCGAAGTAGACCGGCAGCGAGGCGAACGCGATCGCGTAGTTCGCCTTCTTGAACGAGTCCCATATCTCGCCGAAATCCGTGCGAAAGAAGAAGAGGCCGAGGAAGATGAGGCTGATCGCGAACCCGATCCAAACGCGGCGACTGCGCAGCAATAGCGGCTCCTCGTCCTGTTGGCCGCCCCTTAGCTCGGAGTCGGCCTAGTCTCATCATAGGCGGGCCGCCATAACCGGTCAAAGCTGTCTGCTTGACTTGATTCTCAGGCTGGGGCTAGCATGGTTATGTGGTCGTGCTAGGCGGGGAGCTAGCGGTGCCCTGTCACCCGCAAGCCGCTTTAGCGGGGCCGAATTCCCGCTTGAGGTCCGTGTGCCATGAGGACTGTCCGCGTCTGGCAACGTTGAAGGCTTGGTCCTGCGCGGCGAGGCGCTGTGAACTCCGTCAGGTCCGGAAGGAAGCAGCGGTAAGCAGTAGCGCTCGGGTGCCGCAGGGTCACCGAGTCCGAGTTCGCCTTTCGCTCGATAAGCTTGAGGTCCGGATCGATAGCGGGTGCACGGCCGCATCGAAGATGTGGCAACGCACTCCACCGTTGGGAGTGCACGGCCGCATCTAAACGTGTAGAAACAGGACCCGAAGGCCGACAAGAACAGTAGGACGACAGCGAGGCTACTACTTGGCAGCTCGCGATGTCGTCGGTGGGTACCCCGAGGGACCGGGGTCTGAGGAGGCCCACCGACACCTTCACCACTCCGGCTTCCGTAGCGCCGCGCCCGCCCGATTGCGCGCGCGCGGCATCGCCGCGTCGATCATGGCGCGACGCCTCCAGGTGGCCGGCCTGACCGCGATCATCCTTGTGCTCGCCTTGGCGCTCGTCCTTCGCTCACACGACATCCATATCTTTGCCGATGGCCAAGTGACCACCATCTCAACCCGCAACGCAGACGACACCACGGTCGTACAGCGCGCCGGGATCGACCTCGGCCCAGCCGACGTCGTCGAATCGACCGGCGGCGGCGCCCTCGTTGTGCGCCGTGCTCACAGCGTTCTCTTGAAGGTCGATGGCCGCACGGTCGCCGCGCTCACACAGGCGAGCACGATCGCGGAACTCCTGCTCGAAGCCGGCGTGTCGCTCGGCGCACAGGACAGCTTGCGCCTCGATGGCGTCACCGTCTCACCGAACGCCCTACTCCCGAGCGCGGCGCCTGCGTCTCTTGAAGTGCGGCGCGCGGTGCCGATCGTGATCGTCGAAAACGGCCACGAACTGCAGGCGCACTCCAGCGGGGACACCGTGGCAACAGCACTCTTAGAGCTTGAGGTCCGCCTCGGGCCCGGCGACATCGTGCGTCCGCCGCTCGACGCCGAGCTCAGTGCCGGCCTGACAGTGCGCGTCGATCACGCCCGGCAGTTGACCGTCACGCTGCCGGAGGCTAAGACCGTGCTCTACACTCATGAGGACGAGGTCGGCCCCGCCCTTGCGCGCGCCTCGATCGGCCTGCCGGCCGAGTACCGCCTCGAGCCACGCGAGGACACACTGATTGCTGCGGGCCTCACTGTTCGCGTCGTTGGCATCTCGCACGACGACGAGCTGGAGACGGTCCGAATCGAGAGTCAGACACTCTACCAACCTGACCCTACGATGCCACCCGGCGCGACGCGCACCACGCTTGGCCGCGACGGTGTTCTCTACCGTCAGTACGCGGCCGAGTACGAGGACGGTATCCTCATCTCACTCTCGCTCGCAGACGAGTGGTACGATCCAGAGCCCGTCAACACGATCGTCTATTACTCGACAGCGCCAGTCCCTCCCAGTGTAGTGATCTCTTCCGGTGGCGCCTGGAGTGACCTCGTCTGTTCATACGGTTGGGACTGCAATTGGGCGTTGGCCGTCATTCAGTGCGAATCGGGCGGTAATTCAGCTGCGTACAACCCGGCTGGCTACGTGGGCCTCTTCCAAATCTGGGAAGGTCACGGCGCGAACTTGCGCGACTCAGCGACGAACATCGCGGCGGCCTACTCGCTGTACCGCTCCGGCGGGCGTAGCAACTGGCCGAACTGTCCTTAGCCCGTGATAGACTGCGGTTGGCGGGCTTGGTAGCCCGCGGTTCGGCTGCTTTGACACCAACATCATCTTCGAGACGATCTTCGGCGCGGACACGTTCGCATCGGCCGCAGCGTCCTTTCGCGAAGAAGTCGCTCGGCCAGCACTTCCTCATCGACACCACCATCGTTCGTCGCATCGCCAACGCTCTTGCGCCCGCCGATGATACGACAGTGATCGAGATCGGCGCCGGAACGGGCGTCCTCACCAGGGAGCTCGCATCATGCGCTCGTCGCGTTATCGCGATCGAACTCGACGACAACCTCGCCGAGCAATTGCAAGCGCGGTTCGCTGGCACGAACGTGGAGGTGGTCCACGGCGATGCGCTCGAGATCGAACCTCGTGACCTGTTGAAGAGTAGCGAGCCCTACCTGCTCGCGGGCAATTTACCCTACAACATCGCTCAGCTACTCCTCCGGCGCTTCCTAGAGGCAGTCCCTCCGCCCCGCCGCCTCGTCGTCATGCTCCAGGCAGAGGTCGCCAAGAGCATCGTCGCGGAGACCGGCGGCATGAGCGTACTGAGCGTCGCCGTGCAGCTCTACGGCAAGCCACGTCTTCTCTTTCGGGTGCCGCCGTCCGCGTTCGAACCACCACCGAAAGTCCACTCGGCCGTCGTCCGCATCGATGTCTCGCCGCAACTACGCGCCAACGTCCAGGACAAGGAAGCGTTTTTCCGCATCGTGCGGGCCGGCTTCTCCTCGCGACGCAAGCAGCTTCGTAACGCACTGGCCAATGGGCTCAGGATCGACGCGGCGGCGGCGGCGGCACTCCTCGAAGCTGCGAACGTCGATCCAACGCTGAGGCCACAAGCTCTCTCGCTGGATGCGTGGGCCTCGCTCGAGCATGCATGGACGAAGAGCGGCCGGCCCGAGGGCCAATCGTGAGCGGCGAGATCGCGGTCCGCTCCCCGGCGAAGATCAACTGGACGCTGGACGTGCTCGGACGCCGCGGCGACGGCTACCACGAGGTGCGCACCATCCTCCAGACGATCGCACTCTCGGACACAGTAACCGTCGCTACGGCTGACGGCCTGGAGCTACAGCTGTCAGGACCATTCGACGCGCTCCGCAACGAAGATTCCGCGCGCAATCTCGCGCATCGGGCCGCACAGCTTCTGCGCGATGAATACCGGGTGGACACCGGCGCGCTGATCAAGCTGGAGAAGCGTATCCCGGTGGCTGCCGGTCTCGGCGGGGGCAGCAGCAACGCCGCCGCGACGCTTCGCGCCCTCCGCTCCCTATGGCGGCTCTCCCTGACCAGCGATGAACTGGCCGCGATGGCAGCCAAGCTGGGCTCAGACGTCCCGTTCTTCCTCACAGGCGGAACCGCCCTCGGCTCCGGGCGCGGCGACGAGATTTCGCCGCTGCCAGACGCGCTACCCCAACGGCTCGTCGTCGCCTGGCCGGACCTGCCCGCGAGGGACAAGACTGCCCAGGCTTACGCGGCCTTGAAGCCAGAACACTACAGCGATGGCACAGCCACGGAGCGGCTCGCCGAGCGTCTATCCGGCGGTGGCTCCGTTGCCAACGACGACGTCCACAATGTATTTGAGCCCGCCCTCCCTAGCATCGACGCCACGGCCGGGCAGCTGTTCGCCGATGCCCACGCGCTCGGCCGGCCACACCTCGCGGGGAGCGGCCCAGCCTTCTTCTTCCTGCTCGCCCAAGCCGAACCAGCAGAACCGATCATCCAGGGGCTCACAAGCATGGGGCTTGACGCCATCGAGACCCATACGATCGCCGCCGCCGAAGCTACGGAGTCGCTCTAGGCATGGCTGAGGTGATGGCAGGCTTCGTCTGCGGCTTCGCGCTCTCCATAGCGGCAACGCCGATCGCGGCCATCCTCATCGTGAGAGCGCGCGTCACCAGCCCGCTCATGCGGCAGATCGTGCCGGAAGGGACGTCGCTCATCGCGGTGTCCGTCCTGCTCCACACGTTCTTCATGCTCACCATGACCGCTATCGGCCTCTTGCTCGGCATGCTGCTCACCGGGCTCGAGAGCAGCAGTCCAGCGAGCGGCCTCGGCAGTCCTAACCGCGCGTTCACCGCGTTCGTTCTGATCGCCACCGCCATCGCCGTCCTCCCGCTCGCCGTGGCGAGCGCCAAGCTGCGCATGCCATTCGTGATCGGCGGCCTGATCTTCGTCGCCACCTTCGCCTGGTTCATGCCCTACCTCGCAAGCTGGTCGCCAATCGAGAGCTAAGCAGATCTGCTGGTATACTGCCGCGATGGGAACCATCATCGATATGCACATCCACACCACGCGCGGCGCGTCGGATAGCGGACTCGACCCCAACGACCTAGCCCGAGAAGCCAAGAAGCGCGGCCTTACCGCCGTCCACATCACCGAACACGATCGGCTTTGGGACCGCTACGTGCTCCAAGAGTTCCGAGACCAATACCCTGATCTCCTCATCGCGAACGGGATGGAGGTCTCCACGGACATGGGCCACATCCTCGCGCTCGGCCTGAAGGAGTACGTGGGCGGCATCCGCCACTGCGAAGAACTCCGTCGCGTTGCGGACGAACAGGGTGCCTTCCTGATCGTCGCGCATCCGTTCCGCCATTTCTTCGACCCCGTCTACTTCACGCGCCAGGGCAAAGAGCCCTTCACACTCACACCGGAGCAGGCGGCCAAGCTGCCCGTCTTCCAGTTCGTCGACGCCATCGAAGTGCTGAACGGCGCCAATACGGCACGCGAAAATATCTACGCGCTCAAGGTCGCCCAAGCCATTGGCAAACCCGGGACCGGCGGTAGCGACGCCCACTCCACGCAAGGCATCGGCACCTATTGTGTCGTGTTCGAGAAAGACATCGAATCCCAGGAGGAGCTCCTGGCCGAACTGCACGCAGGCCGCTTCCATGCCGGGCACGGCCTGCTAGACGGCAACCTCCAGCGCTTCACAGAGACCAGCCTCCCCGCGGATGCGTCCAGCTAACAGGCGCCTCACCAGCCGTGATTCGCGCATTTGTTCTAGTAGCCGGGCCGTGCTAGAATAGCGCCACCTTCTTGCTGGAAGGACCCTCTCGCTAGAAGGAGCACATGTCTGGCACCTACGTCGCCCTCGACCTAGAAACGACCGGCCTCGATGCTGACCGTGACGCGATCATGGAGATCGGCGCGGTGCGTTTCGATTTGGACGGCCACGCCGAGACCTTCAGCACGTTCGTCGACCCGAAGCGGCCCGTCCCCTATCGCATCCAGCGCCTCACCAACATCAGCGATAAAGACTTGGCTGGCGCACCCCTGCTCGCCGAGATCGCGCCCGAACTCGAAGCGTTCGTCGGCGAGTTCCCGATCGTGGGGCAGAACATCGCGTTCGACCTCGAATTCTTGGAGCGTGCGCGGATCTACGCGCGCGGGCCCGCATATGATACGCAAGAACTCGCCAACGTCCTGCTGCCCGGCCTTGTCGAGCAAAACCTGCGAGCGATAGCGCGGCACCTCGGGATCGAGTTCCCCGTCCGCCATCGCGCTCTCGCAGACGCAGAGGCCGCGCGGCTGGTTTTCGTGGCCCTTGTCGAGCGCCTTGCCGCCCTGCCAGCGGAGCTGCTGGCAGAGGCCGAGCGCATCGCCGCCAGCATCGATTGGCCGCTCCAGCACCTCCTGCATGACGTCGTGGAAGGGCTGCCCCGGCCGGCGGACGGCGCTTCCGGCGCTGCTGGCTTGCTGCATGGCGCCGTCCGTCCTCCTCGCGAGATCGGCCCGCCCGTAGGCCCTGCGCTCGAAGAGCCTTCGACGATCGACCCGGCGGACATCGAACTCAGGCTCACCAAGAGCGCCCGAGAGGTGATCGATGATTTCGAAGACAGGCCGGAGCAGGTCGCCATGGCGCGAGCTGTGACCCAAGCGCTCAACGACAGCGAAGCACTGCTAGTAGAAGCTGGGACAGGCGTCGGCAAATCGCTCGCCTACCTGCTGCCGGCGGCCGCGTACGCCCAGAGCAACAATAAACGCGTGATCGTCTCGACGAACACGATCAACTTGCAGGCGCAGCTCATGAACCAGGACATCCCCGCCGTCCAGCGCCTCCTTGGCGGCGACAACCTGCGGGCGGCGCAGCTCAAGGGCCGCCGCAACTACCTCTGCCTGCTGCGATGGGCGAACCTGCGTAATGCGCCGGCGCGGACAGAGGAGGAGACACGGCTGCTCGTGCGGCTCCTGCTCTGGCTCCCCCATACCGAGACCGGCGACCGGGCGGAGCTACGCCTGTCCCAAGGTGAGGACGCCGTCTGGAATCGACTCTCGGCCCAGCACGAAGCCTGCCTCTCGATGCCGTGCGCCTTCGTCAGGGATGGCTCCTGTTTCCTGCTGCGAGCACGCAAGCGAGCGGAAGCTGCCCACATCGTCGTCGTCAACCATGCGTTGTTGGTCTCCGATCTTGCCGTCGGCGGTGGCGTCATCCCCGAATACTCCCACCTCATCGTCGACGAAGCGCAGCACCTGGAGGACGAAGCCACGCGGCAGTTCGGGTTCCAGGGCGATCAGGATAGCGTTGGCGCGTTCCTGGACGGGAGCGCCTCTCTGGCGAACAGCTTGCGCAACGCCTCCAGAGGCCTGGCAAGCCAGCTCGCGACAACACGCGACCTGCTCGATACCGCCGCGCGCGCGGACGACGCGATCGGGCGAGCGCGACAACGAGCGCCGGAGTTCTTCGACGGCCTCATCACCTTCATGCGTCAGCAGTCTGCCGATGAGGGCGACTACGACCAGCGCCTCTCCCTCAATCGAGGGATGCGCGTTCAGCCCGACTGGGGAAACGTCGAGCTAGCTTGGGAGAATCTCTCCGCAACGCTCGCGGAAGTCGTCTCAGCTCTGGGCCTTCTCCAACGCGGCCTCCAGTCACCGGACGCCGCCGCGATCCTCGACCACGATACACTGCTATCCGACACTGCCGACCTGCTGCAGACGGGCGAATCCCTGCGCGAGGGAATTGGCGCCATCATCCTCAAGGACGACCCGAACACTGTCTGCTGGCTCACCCAACAGCGATCGGGGACCGGCACGATCCTCGCCAGCGCTCCGCTGAGCGTCGCCGGCCTGCTCGAGGAGCAGCTCTTCGCGCAGAAGGACGCCACCATCCTCACCGGCGCCACGCTCACCACCGAGTCCAGCTTTGACTACGTCCGCGGGACGCTGGGCTTGGACGATGCGAACGAACTGGCTCTCGGCTCTCCATTCGACTACGCGGAGTCGACGAAAGTGCTCGTGCCGCGGGACATGCCGGAGCCGAGCCAGAACGGCTATATGGCCGCGCTCCAGGCGGCCCTGATCGACCTCGTGCGGGCCAGCCGAGGCAGAGCCCTCGTCCTCTTCACGTCACACGCCAGCCTGCGCGCCGCCCACCGTGGCATCCGCCAAGCGCTGGAGGACGAACAGATCCTCGTACTCGGCCACAACATCGACGGCTCGCCGCGACAGCTCACGCAAGCGCTCAGGGACGAGCCGAACACCGTCGTCCTCGGCACTGCAAGCTTCTGGGAAGGCGTCGACATCGTCGGCGAAGCCCTGTCCCTGCTCGTCATGGCCCGCCTGCCGTTCTCCGTACCGAACGATCCAATCTTTCGTGCCCGGTCGGAACTCTACGATGATCCCTTCAGCCAGTACGCTGTGCCGCAGGCCGCGCTGCGTTTCAAGCAGGGCTTCGGACGGCTGATCCGGCGCAAGACCGACCGCGGCGTGATGGTCGTGCTCGACGCCCGCATCACGACGCGTGCCTACGGCCAAACGTTCCTGCACTCGCTCCCACCGTGCACCGTGGAGACAGCCCTTCTCCGCCAGATGCCGGACCTCGTGTCACAGTGGCTCGGCCGCCCTGAGTCGTGAGGCTCCACTCCATCAGACCCGCTGACGCCGAACGCCTCGCCACGTGGCTGCCGGATGTAGCCGCTGAGGCGGGCTGGGCTGATTGGGCCGACCCTGATTCGCTCTCGCGCTCGGTCCACGACCCGCAAGTGCTCACCGACGATTCGTCCACCGCGTTCCTCGCGTTCGAATTGGCCTCCCCCATCCCGAGTGCCGCGCGCATCGACTTTCTCGCCGTCTCTCCGGGGAAGCGACGGTTAGGCATCGGCGGACGTACGGCGCTCGCCTTCGAGCGTCGTCTCCGCGGCAAGGCGAAGAGCGTCTACGCCCCAGTGCCCGCGTCTATCGGCCTTGCTCTGTATTTCTGGCTTCGGCTAGGTTATCAGCCGCTCACGAAACGAGACTGGCCTGTGACGCCCAAGAGCGCCACGCCGTCAATCTGGATGAAGCGCGAACTCTAGCCTCGACGCCGAGCTACCCACATGCGAGTGAGGATGTGAGCCACCCCAAACGCAAGGCCGAACAGTCCCCCGAAGAAGATCAAGCCGAGAAGCGTATTCGCAACCAGTCCCATGATCACGATCCCCGCTACGAACGCGAAGAACACCGGGAAGGTGCGCCAGTTCCACTCGGGCAGTAACCTCGGCTGCGCCTTGGGCGGCGTCTTAGGCGCCTGCTGCTGCTGGTAGGCCGGGCCCACACCCTGGCGGCGGCCCTTACGCCGGCGGCGGCGGCGTATCTGCGAGTCGCTCACAACTAGTCTCGCCTCCGATAGCGCCTCTTCCCCGAACGCGGCCGCCTCATGCGCGACCGTTCAGGGGCGGCTTCGCCTTGACTCAGGCAGCGCTGGCAGGCAAAGCGCAGCGCCAAAAATTGTTCGTCGATCCAGACTTGGCCACAGTCCTTGCCTTCTGTGTCATTCCGTTCGTTCAGGTGATAGCGCTCGCCGCAGCCGTGGCAGACCGAAGTCGTACGGTCGTCCGCCGCCTCTCGACACACAACACAGACTATAGGTTCAGCCACGACTGCTGTTCACCCTCGCTTCGGTCAGCTCTCGGACGAGCGCCACTTCGTCCTCGCTCGTCCTCACGCGTCCGTCGAGCTTGGCGGCCCGTAAGGCATGTATCGTAGATCCTAGCGCCGGACCACGCGCGACACCTAACCGCTGTAGGTCGTTCCCGTCAAGTCGCGGCCGCACAAAGCGCCACTCATCCAAGTAACGGCGAGCGCGCCTCGCCGCCCGCGCCGGACCGATCAGCGCGAACGATTCGACTGCCTCCACCGGCCTAGGTGATAGCAGCTCCGCAATGCGGCTCGGCCTCGCCTCCGCAGCAGACAGCTCTCCCGCGAGCCGCTGGATGCCTAGCAACCCCGCCACAGCTTCTGCTTGCCGGCCCGTCATCGCCAGACGCCCGATCGCGTCCTCGGCCTGCGAGGGCGCAGCCCGCGCCAGCAGGACGCAGAAGAACGCGGCATCCCGATGCGATGTCGGGAGCGCGGGGAGACATGATACCGCTCGCAGCGCGCGCGAATCGAGCGTAAACTCCTGATGCGCGGCCTCCAGAACGTGGCGCCGGGCAGCCAAGCGAACGATGCCGCCAACCTCCGCTTCGACCGCAATGCGCTCGAACTCGCGTCGCAGGCGCGTACCGCTGATCGTCTCAACATAGCCACGGTCACGCTCCAGACAGGCGGCCGTCTTGCGTTCGATGCGGAAGCGCAGCCTGCCTGCGTACCGGACGGCCCGGAAGATTCGAGTCGCGTCGTCTTGGAAGCTCTCGCCGTGCAGGACGCGAAGTATCCCTCTCTCAAGGTCACGCTCGCCCCCGTGCAGGTCGATCAGCTCTCCCGGCCGCTCACCGACGAGGCGCAGCGCCATCGCGTTGATCGTGAAGTCGCGGCGGTCCAGGTCCTCCTCTATCGTCGAAGGCCTGACCGTGGGAAGCGCGCCTGGTCTCGTGTAGTACTCGGTTCTCGCCCGCGCCAAGTCCAGCCGAAATCCGCTTCCGCGCACAATCGCGGTTCCGAAACGAGGATGCCGCACCACCTTCGCCCGCAGCCTTCTCCCGAGGTCATTCGCCACCGCGATCACGTCCTCTTCCACTACAAGGTCGACATCCACAAGTAGCGATCCCAAGAACAGGTCACGGACCGCGCCGCCGACGAGAAACAGGCTACCTCCACGACGCTCCATAAGCGAAACCGCCGCATCTAGTGCGTCGCCGACAGGCTCCGTGAGGCGCTGGGGGAGACGTTTCAACAGCCGAGTACGAAGTCGCCCCATCTCGAGAGCAGTGTACCAGGCACCTCTGATTGGGCGTAACTTGACAAAACAACGGGTTCGTTCTTAAGATGGCGCAAGCCCGGCTTTCATCACCCGGCGCTACGTCGCCGGAGGAGGTAGCACCGCTGCAAGCACGTGACGGGCAAGGCGAACTAGCAGGCAATCATCAGCGGCGCAAGGATCGCGCCTCGCTCGACCAACATCTCTTCAATCACCCGGCCAGCGCAGAGAAGACCTGCCCCAGCCTTCCGCTCACGCTTCAGCAATCCCAAGCCATGGCTCGCCGATCGCGTGCTCAGGAGGGCGGCGCTGTTGCGAGACGACACGGAAGGTGGCCACGTTGGCTAAGCCAACCGACCTGGAGAAGCGTCTGGGCGTGACATTCAAGAGTCCGCGGCTTCTGAAGAGTGCGTTCGTTCACAGCTCCTACGTGAACGAGAATCCTCATGCTGCCCCCGAGTCAAACGAACGGCTGGAGTTCCTAGGCGACGCGGTGCTGGGACTCGTCGTGGCTGACGAGTTGTACGCGGCCTACCCCGGCGACGACGAAGGCCGCCTGACCGAACTCCGTGCCCACCTCGTGCGACGCGACACGCTAGCGCAGGCCGCCGGCCGGATGCGCCTGGGCGAGGAGCTTCTGCTGGGCCGGGGCGAGGATGACGGAGGCGGACGCGAGCGTCCGACCAACCTCTCACACGTCTACGAAGCCGTCGTTGGCGCCGTGTTCCTCGACCAAGGCCTGGAGGCTGCGCGAAGATTCGTCCTCAATTCGCTTGAAGATGAACTCGACGAGGTACGAGATCGAGGTTCGCCACTAGACCCAAAGTCCCGTCTCCAGGAACTCTGCCAGGCTCGCTTTCAGTCCACACCGCAGTATCAGCTCGTCGAGACTGAGGGCCCTGACCATTCCCGAAACTTCACCGTCGAGGCCATCGTCAACGGCGAGCAGTTGGGAATGGGCAGCGGGCCCAGCAAGCAGCAGGCCGAAAAGCGAGCCGCACTTGAGGCGCTTCGCAAACTAGAAAGCCAGTAGGTACCAGACAGGGATGTCTCACATATGTACCTAAAGCGACTGAATCTGAACGGCTTCAAGAGCTTCGCTTCCGCAACGACGCTTGAGTTCGGCCCCGGTGTCACATGCATCGCTGGCCCCAACGGTTCCGGAAAGACCAACATCGCCGAAGCGATTCGCTGGGTCCTCGGCGAGCAGGCCAACCGTTCGCTCCGCGCCCGGAAGACGGAAGACGTCATCTTCTCCGGCAGCGACCGGCGCCCCGCGCAGGGCATGGCCGAGGTCAAGCTCACGCTCGACAACGGCGACGGCTGGCTGCCCGTCGACTTCGAAGAGGTGGTGGTCGGCAGGCGGGCTTATCGGAACGGCGACAACGAGTACTACCTGAACCAGAGCCGCGTTCGATTGAAGGACCTCAACGAACTGTTCATGAAGGCGCAGGTCGGCCAGAACAGCTACGCCTTCATGGGCCAGGGCCTAGTCGAGCATGTGCTGACCCTGCGGCCAGAAGAGCGCCGTGGCCTGATCGAAGAGGCCGCCGACGTTCGCCTCCACCGCGAGAAGCTGAACGAATCGCAGCGGCGCCTCGCCGCCACGCGCGACAACCTGGATCGCATCGAGCTTCTTGCGCGCGAGATCGCGCCTCGCCTCCGCCAGCTCGAACGACAGGCCGAACGCGCGACGGAGCACGCGCGCCTGAGCGCTGAACTCGCCGACGCTCTCAAAACGCTGTACGGGCAGCAATGGCAGGACGCCCAAGAGGCGCTGACGGCCGCCCGTGCCGCATGCGACCAACGCCAGGAAGCCTTCGAGCAAGCCCACAACGAAGCCACCGCCTTCGAGGAAGGCCGCGTATCCCTCGCAAGCGCCATCGATGAGCGCCGACGCGATATCGCGGAGCGTGAGGAACGCTACCGCACCCTTGACCAGTACCGCCGCGACCTGGAACAGCGCATCAATGTGGACGGCGAGCGTCAGGCGATGCTGGAGAGCCGCGGAGACGAACTCTCCTCCGAAAGCGAGGTGCTGCGCGAAGAGCGTCAGCGGGTCGCCGCGCTGGCGGAACAGCAACGCGAGCGCGCGGCCGAACTCACGCTGGCACTTGAACGAGCACACGAGCCCGACGCCGGCGCCCAAGAGCTGGCGCGTATCGATGCCCGTCTCCAGGAGCTACAGAAACAGATAACCGGCGCCGATGAGCTCGCGACGCGCGCGGGCGCGCAGGCAGCAGGAGCGCAGGCGCGGCTCAGCGCGCTCCAAGAGCAACAGGAGCGCGTACAAGCAGAGACCGCCATGCTCACAGAGCGGCGGCGCGAGCAGATCGCCTCGCTGAAAGCCTGGGCGAAAGAGTTCGCTTCGCTGCGAGCCCGCTCGGTTGAACTCACTCCGGTCGAGTACCGCACCGCCGGGTCACTGAAGGCGGCGCGCGAACGGCTGGAGCGGGCCTCCTTAGCCGTCGTCCGAAGGGAAGAGGAGTTGCGGACGTTGGCCGCCGCCATCCAGGCGGCTGAGACTCGCCTTGAGGCCGCTCAGGCGGCGGGAATCGACCTTCCGCCCGCTGATGCAGGCGTGAAGGCCCTGCTCCAGGCAGGCGGCAAAGATCCGGAACACGAGCCGGCGGCGGACAGCCACATCCATGGCCTGATCGGCATGGTCGGTCAGCTACTGCGTGTGCCGGCCGGCCTCGAACGTGCGATTGAAGCAGCCCTCGCCGACAGCCTTCACGCTGTCGTCGTCGAAACGCAGGAAGACGCCATGGCGGCGATCGAACTGCTTGTGAGCGAAGACCTTGGGCGAGCGACCCTCTACCCAATAAGCGACCTTCGTCCGATCCACCCCATCAACCTGCTCGATGAGAAGGGGGTGCTCGGCGTGGCATCCGAACTCGTGCGATGCGATGCGCGATATCGGCCACTCGTCGATACGCTCCTCGGCCGCACGATCGTCGCCGAGAACGTCGGCCTTGCCAAGCAACTCCTCCGCCGCGGTCTCGGCAACGTCGTCACGCTGGACGGAACGCTCCTGCACCCAGTCGGCTCCATGACGGGCGGCAGCGCAAAGGCCGTGCGGCGTGCGTTCACCCACAAGCGCGATGTCGGCGAACTGCCAAACGAACTCGAGCACATGAGAGCGTCGCACAAGGAAGCAACAGACGCGCTCGAAGGCGAGCACCGCGAGCAAGCGGAGGCGCGGGAAGAGCGCGACCGTCTCGCTCCCATGGCTGAGCGCACGTCTGGCGAGCTTGCAGCCGCCAACGAGGCGCTTCGACAGCAGCAAGCGCGCCTCCCCGCGATCGCGGCGCGTCTAGCTACGCTGCACGCACGGCTCCTGGACACCCGGACCACGTCGGACCGTAGCTCCGGGGAACTCACCAAGGCCCAAGCATCGCTCGACGAAGCGCGGACCCAGGCCGAAGAACAGCGCGCCCTGAGCGAACAGCTCGCTCCGCAGAATAAAGAGCTGGCAGCATCGCGGCAGGCGCTCGCCCAGTCGGACGCGGAACGGACAAGCCGGATCAGACCACTCGAAACGGAGCAGCGTGCGCTCCAGCAGCAAGCAGAGGTTCAGAGCGCTTCCTTACAACGGATCGAGGCAGAGTTACACCGGCGCGTGGGAGCCAGCGATCGCATCGATGGGGAACTGAACACCGTTCTCGCCCGTCTCGAAAGCTCGAAGCACGAGCTGGAGACGAAAACGCAAGAGGCGGCTACAGCCCGCGAGGAACTCGCCCCTGCCCACCACGCTCTTGAGCAGATCGAGTCGCGTCAGCGTACGATCGACAGCGACCTTGCGGACGGCAGGTCCAAGTCGCTCGCCGCCGAGCGCGTCCTCCTCGAAGCGCAATCGTCCGTCAAGCTTAGGACCGAGGAGCTGGAAGCGTTGCGTGAGCGGCTCGCAGAAGACGGCTTCAGCCCGCTGGACGACGGTGAGATCGGCCCGATCGAAGTCGCCACCGATGAAGCACCATCACCCGAGGAGCCGGAGACCAAGCCCGGCGGGCCTCCCGCCTGGCTCAAGTCAGAAGCCGCCGCGGCCGACGACCGCCCGCCCATGCGCGGTGGCGCTCCCGTCGACACCGTCATGCTGAAGGACCGAATTAGCGAGCTGCGAGGCAGCATACGCAAGCTGGGCCCCGTCAACGAGCAGGCCGAAGAGGACTTCTCAGAGAACCGCGAGCGCCACGAATACCTGACCACGCAACTTAGCGACCTACGCGAAGCGGAGGAGGCGCTTCAGGAGGCGATCAGGGAGCTGGAATCGATCATCAAGGAGCGCTTCTCCAGCACCTACCGCCAAGTGAACGCGTCGTTCCAGCGCTATTTTCAAACGTTCTTCGGCGGTGGCCAGGCAGAGCTGCTGCTCACCAAGACCGACGAAGAGGACGCCCTTGCCGGCGTCGACATCGTGGCCCAGCCGCCGCGTAAGAAGGTCCGGTCGCTGGACATGCTCTCCGGCGGGGAGCGCTCGCTGACCGCCATGGCCCTCCTCTTCGCGCTGCTCGACACCAACCCCTCGCCCATCTGCGTGCTGGACGAAGTGGACGCCGCGCTGGACGAGTCGAACGTCGGCCGCTTCAACGAGGCGCTGAAGGCGCTCTCAGAGCGCACGCAGTTCATCATCATCACCCACAACCGCCGCACGCTGGAGATGGCGGACACCATCTACGGCGTCTCCATGGGCGAGGACAGCACCTCCACCCTCCTCTCGCTCCGCCTCAGCGACGTCCCAGAGAAGGCCTAGCTCGCTAGCCCACCCTCAGGTGGGCCCGTTGATCCTCCCCCACCTTCGCGATAGGATCGACCGCGATGCGATTCTTCCGTAGAGCACCCAAGGTCAACGAAGACGCGCCCGATGCGGCGCCCGATGCGGCGCACGACGCGGCGCCGGAGGCCGCCGACGAGACTACCGATGCGGGCGACGCTGAGCAGATCGCCGCGTCGGAGGTCAAGCTCGCGGCCGAGGACGAGGAACGCACCAACGTCGCCCTGGAGCGAACGAAGCGCTCCTGGTTCAGCAACATCTCCAGCATCTTCTCGCGCGGCAACGTCGACGACGAACTCTGGGAGGAGCTGGAGGAGCTGCTGATCGGCGCGGACGCCGGCGTCGTGACGACTGAGAAGATCCTCAACGACGTCCGAGCGCGTGTCGCGGACGAAGGTATCAAGGACGCGTCAGAAGTCGAGGATGCGCTCAAGCGTGCGCTCGTCGACTTACTGCAATCCCCCGAAGGCAAGGGCAGTCTCTGGACCGACACCGGCTCCGGCTCTCATGCCGCGCCTCCCAAGCCCGCCGTGATCCTTGTCCTCGGCGTCAACGGCACCGGCAAAACGACGACCATCGCTAAGCTCGCCCACGCCTACAAGAAGGAGGGCCGCACCACCGTCATCGCCGCTGCCGACACCTTCCGTGCCGCGGCGATCGAACAACTCAAAGCGTGGGGCGACCGCGTCGGCGCCGACGTCATCGCCCACAAGCAAGGCGCCGACCCGGCCGCCGTCGTATTCGACGCTCTCGCCGCTGCCGAGAGCCGGGACGCCGACGCCGTCATCATCGATACCGCGGGCCGCCTCCACACGCAGTTCAACCTCATGGAGGAGCTCACCAAGCTCAAGCGCATCATCGCCCGCAAGCAGCCCGACGCCCCGCACGAAGTCCTCCTCGTCCTCGACGCGACGATCGGCCAGAACGCCCTCATCCAGGCCGAAGCGTTCACGAAGGCGGCGGAAGTGACCTCTGTCTGTCTGACGAAGCTGGACGGCACGTCAAAGGGCGGCATCGTGTTCGCTATTGCCGACCAGATGGGCATCCCTGTCCGCCTCGTTGGCACCGGCGAAGAGCCGGATGACCTCGCCCCCTTTTCAGCGGAAGCGTTCGTCGAAGCCCTCTTTCGTTAAAAGAGGCCTCTTCCGCTAGATGTGGCAGCCCTCTGTCTGAAGCGCCGCTTCCCACAGGAGCACGGCTTCCCTGGAAAGCCCCGCTTCCCTTAGAAGCGGCCTTCTCTGTTATCCTCAATGTTATGTTGGGCAGGTCGCTCACGCACCGTTCTTTCCTGAGATCGGTCCATGTCTGAGACGCTAGCCTGGTGGGCGATGCTACAGGTTGTGGGGCTAGCGGCCTTACCTCTCTGTCTCTCACTGTTCCAGCGCCTCCCGGACAAGGGCTACACCCTATCGAAGGCATTCGGCCTCCTGGTCGCTGGCTACATCTTCTGGATCCTCGTCCACGTCGGTCTGCCAAATACAACGCGCGCGATCTGGTTCGTTCTGCTGCTAGTCGCCGCTGCCTCTGCCATCCTGCTCTGGCGGCGCCGCGTCGATGTCATCACCTTCGCGCGGGAGCGCTGGTGGCTGATCATCGCGACTGAAGCGCTCCTCTTCATCACGTTCATCACGGCCGCTTACCTCCGCTCTTATGTGCCCGATTTCGGCGGCACAGAGAAGCCAATGGATCTCATGTTCCTCAACGCCGTAACCCGGGCCGAGAGCTTCCCGCCGATCGACCCATGGCTGACAGGCGAATCTGTCAGCTACTACTACTTCGGCTACCTGCTCGTGTCCGTCATGACGCGGCTGAGCGACACCATCGCCAACGTGCCGATAGGCGTCGGCTTTAACCTCGGGCTCGCGATGATCGTCGCGCTCACCGTCACGGGCGCCTTCGGCCTGATCTATAACCTCACCGCCCCCAGCGAACGCCGCGCTTCTGAAGGTGGCCCCGGCACGCCCGCTCGGGGGTTCAACTCTAAGCCACTCTGGCGGCCGATGATCTTCGGCCTCGCCGGTGCTCTGCTATTGGCCGTCATGGGTAATCTGGAGGGTCTTCTGGAGCTATTAGCGGCGCACGACTTCGGCTCGGCCGGATTCTGGAACTGGATCGGCATTCGCGAGCTAGGCGCGTACAATAGCACGAGCTGGTTCCCAGACCAGTTCTGGTTCTGGTGGCGTGCCACGCGCATTCTAGATGCGGGCGCCGGGATCCATGAGATACCGTTCTTTAGCTTCCTCCTGGGCGACCTCCATCCGCACGTTATGTCTATTCCATTCGTACTCCTCGCCGTTGGCGTCGCCCTGACGCTCCTGCGCTCTGATGAGCCGCTCGACCTCGTTGTCTGGCTGGAACGGCCGCTCTGGCTCATCGGCTTCGGGCTGATCGTGGGCGGGTTGGCGTTCCTCAACACCTGGGACATGCCGACGATGGCCTTCCTCATCACGCTCATCGTCGTGCTGCGCAACCGGCTCAACACCAACCGCTGGTCGTGGGGTTTGGCGCTCGATAGCATCGGGTTCCTGATCCCGCTCTTCCTCGTCGCGTTCCTCGCCTACGTGCCGTTCTTCTTTGGCGGCTTCGATAGTCAGGCGTCCGGCTTCACCGCGCACGCGGGCTCCGGCAGCAGCCTCTTCCACACCTTCCTGCTCTGGGGCCCATTCGCTCTGCTGGTGCTCCCGTATGCTGCCTGGCGGCTGGCCCAGAACAAGCAGGGGCTGGCGCTAGAGCACATCTTGTGGGCGCTTGCGCCCGTCTTCACCATTCTCCTGGTCTGGCTGGCGTGGGACATGTTGGCAGCAGTGCTCGACATTCTGCCGAAGACGCTCTCCATAAACGAAGCAGGCTTCCAGCGAGGTGAAGACGCGGGCCTCACAGACCGCATCTCTGCGCGCGGCTGGAACTGGCTCACGGTCATCGTGATGAGCGGCTCGGTGGGCCTGCTGGGGCTCTCGCTGGTGCGAGAAGTAGGAAGAGCGAAAGACACCATCGAGGAACACATGGGCCATATCTTCGCGCTCGCGATCGCCGCCACGGCCGCGCTGCTGATCCTGGCCACGGCGGGCCTGCTTATGCCCTCTATTCGCGGCCACGATGGAATCGGTCACTATGTTTATCTGATGTCGATCATCAATGACGGCGGTCTTGACTTCACCAATGAGTACGCCGCCTTCGATCTTCAACGCCAATACTCCTTCTCACTGAGCGACGAGCCCGTTCATTCCGCAACGGGCCGCCCAGCCAACCGCTATGGGATCGGCGCGCCGCTGCTTTGGGCTCCGCTCGTGCTTCTCGTTCACGGCCTGCTCAGCCTCAGCGCTCCGGAGCAAGCCACAGGCCTCTCCAGGCCCTATGAGTGGGCCGTGGGCTGGGCATCGGCCTGGTGGGGATGCCTCGGCGTCTGGATCCTCTTTATTCGCCTCCGCCAGGAGTTCGGATCGGCGTTGGGCTGGATCACGGCCGCCGGCGTCCTGGCCGCAAGCTCGCTTGGCTTTTACCTGTGGGCTCACGGCTCGATGTCGCATGCGGTCAGCTTTTTCGCCGCCGTCATGGCGCTTTTGGCCTTGGAACGAACATGGATGCGCCCGGGCGCGCTTCCCGCTCTGGCCCTTGGAATCTGGGCGGGGCTGCTTGCTCTCATCCGAATTCAAGACCTGACGTGGTCCCTGACGCTGGGAGCCGGGAGGCGCATCTGCTGGAATTCGGAATCCGCGCCGGAATCCCCGCTGAAATCCGCGGGCCCTTCAAGCCGATCCACACCAAAGCGCCCGGCATCGATATCAGCGAACTCTTCCCGCATCACGCGCGGCACGGCGACAAGATTTCTTACGTCCGCAGTTGTTATCACACCGCCGCGGCGGTTCACGACACCGGCCACCAGATGATGCAGACCGGCCGGCTGTTTACCGGCGGCATCAACACGCCGCATGCCGGTTGTGTGACGAGTTACCTGCGCGGCCGGCGTACCGACTTGCCTGCGCACGTTGTGATGCCCGAGCCGATGGGCAGCACCGGCGGCAATCTTCCGCACGGTCAGGACGCCGGCTTTCTCGGCAAGGCGCACGATCCGTTCAAGCTGATGGCCGACCCCTCGAAGCCCAACTTTCAGGTGCCCGATTTGCTGCCGCCGAAACAGATCGGCGAGGTGCGCCTCGAACGCCGCCGTCGTCTGCGGAGCATCGTCGATTCGACCGTCAAGAGCTTCGAGCAGAACCAGAACGCAAAACTGCTCGACAGCAGTTTTCAAGCAGCCTTCCGCATGATTACCAGCAGCGAAGCGCGCGCCGCCTTCGACCTGTCGAAGGAACCCAAAAAAGTCCGCGAACGATACGGCGCGACGCGCTTCGGACAATGCTGCCTGTTGGCGCGGCGGCTGATTGAAGCCGGCGTGCGGTTCGTCACCATCAATACGTTTCTGACAGTCTTCAACGAAATCACCTGGGACATTCACGGTTCGCCGCCCTTCAGCCCCATCAGCGCTTGCCGGGATCTGGTGGGTCCGATGTTCGACAACGCCTACTCGTCGTTGCTGGAAGATCTCAGCAATCGCGGGATGCTGGAAGAGACGATGATTCTGGCGCTGGGGGAATTCGGACGGACTCCGAAGATCAACCCCGCGGGCGGCCGCGAC
>JADFRJ010000153.1 GCA_022561355.1 Chloroflexota bacterium
CGATGGCACCCACCGGCACCAGCCCGCGGTCGATGCTCATCAGGCTCACGATCCTCCCGCGCATGTCGGGCGGGCTCAGCTCCAGCAGCAGGCTGTTCGTCAGCGCCATGAACGACGTGCTCATGCTGGCGATGAACATCAGCAGCACAATCGAGACGGGGAGGAACGTGGACCGCGAGAAGATCGCCAGCAGCACGCCGAAGACGAGCATCAGCCCCAACAGCAGCAGGCCGCGATGCCGGAGCTGCGTCTGCGATGCGAGGATCAGCGAGCCGACGATCGCGCCTGCGCCAGTGACGGCCATCAGCGCACCGACTCCGGCGTCGCCGAGGTCGAGCACGTCCTTGGCGAAGAGCGGGACGAAGACGCTGATGTAGGGCAGGCCGAACATGAACATGATCAGCGGTGGGGCAAGCACGGCCAGCACTTGCGGATTCGCCCGCGCGAAACGCAATCCCGAACGAAGGTCATCGAACCATGACGCCTCGTCCGCGTCCTTTCGCGGCTGGTAATCGACTCGCACCATGGAGAGCGCGAAGAGCACACCGATACCCAAGACCCCGGAGATTAGATAGACCGGGCCGACATCGCCGCTGATCAAAATAAAGCCGGCGAGCCCGGGCCCTGCGATGCGCATGACGTTCAGCGCCGCCATGTTCAGCGAGATCGCGTTCAGCACCTGCTTTTCAGGCACGAGCTGTGGGATCAGTGATTGACGCGCTGTCTGCGTGAAGACCATTGCGGTGCCTGTGGCGAACGCGAGGACGAACACGTGCCATGTCTCAACTACGCCGGCCAGCACCAAGACGGCCGTGATGAGATGGAAGCTGACGGTGCCCACCTGCGCGAACAGCAGGATGCGCTTGCGATCGAAGCGGTCCGCGATCACGCCCGCCATGAGACCGAAGATCAGTTGTGGCGTCATGCGCGCCGCAACCACAAGGCCCAGCAGCAGCTCGGAATCGGTGAGCTGCAGGATCAGGACCGGCCGGGCGATCTGCTCCATCCACATCGCGGCGGAGCGGCCGATCTGCGCGAACCAGAGAGAGCGAAAGTCACCGTATCTAAGCGACGAGAAGGTCGAGACCGTGCTGGAAGCAGAGTCGGCCGGAGAGGGTGCTGGCTCGTTTGCTTGGTTGACCATGATGTGGGCGGTTGCCCTATGCTAGCGAGGCGGTCGCACTCACGGCAACGTGGGGGCATCACGCCTATCTTGACTTCGCGGATACGGCCTCCATATGCTGCCAGCATGTCCGCGAAGAAACGTCTCGATGTGCTGCTGGTGCGGCGCGGCCTCGCCGAGAGCCGGCAGAAGGCCCAGACCGCGATTTTGGCCGGCGATGTACTGGTGAATGGCGAGCTGAACATCCGGCAGGCCTCGAGTGTGCCGGAAGACGCTGTCGTCGAATTGATCCGGCCGCCGCAGTTCGTTGGCCGCGGTGGTGTGAAGCTGCAACACGCCCTGGAGACGTTCGAGATCGACGTGAAGGGACTCGTCGCTCTCGATGTCGGCGCTTCTACCGGCGGCTTCACCGACTGCCTGCTCCAGCGTGGCGCCGAACGAGTCTACGCCGTCGACGTTGGCTACGGCCAGCTTGCCGACAAGCTCCGGAACGACTCACGCGTCGTTTCCATGGAGCGGACGAACATCAGAGAGCTAAACGAGCTTCCAAGACGGCCGGATCTAGCCGTCGTCGACGTTTCGTTCATCGGCCTCGAGAAGGCGCTTCCCACTGTACTCAGGCTGTTGAAGCCAAAGGGGCGTCTGGTCGCGCTGATCAAGCCGCAGTTCCAAGCGAGGCGCTCCGAGGTGAAGAAGGGGGGCGTCGTCAAGGACCCGCTCGTGCATGCGTCCGTCATCGGACGTGTCATCGCGTGGGCGGCTGGGCAGGAGCTGCGTCTGGCCGGCATCACCACATCTCCGCTGCGAGGCCCGGCTGGCAACAAAGAGTTCTTCGCGTACTGGAAGCGGCCGGCATGAAGAAAGTCGGCTGCTGCTACCATCCCAAGCTGCCCGACGATCTGGGGCGGCGCATCGCGGAGGAACTCGCCGGCGTGGCCGCCCAGCACGTCGAGGAGACGTGGGTGGCGCCTGCCTGGGACGACGAAGCGACTGCCAAGCACATGCCGGGCACGGACCTGCTCCTTTGCCTGGGCGGCGACGGCACCGTCCTGCGCGCGGCCCAGTTGGTCGTCGCGAATGATGCGCTGCTGCTCGGCGTGAACATGGGCCGTCTGGGCTTCCTGACCGAGCTAGACGCCAGTACCGCGAAGGAGCGGTTGCCCGACATCATCAACGGCGCCGGCCGCATCGAGGAGCGGGCGATGCTTCACGCCGAGGTCGTGCAGGCCGGCGGCGAGAATGGTGACAAAGCGCCCGCCATGCACGATGCGCTCAACGACGTTGTCATCGGCCGCAGGACGCTCGGCCGCACCGTGCAGGTCTCGATCCAGGTCGATGGTTCTTCCCTAGCCGACCTTCGCGCCGATGGCGTCATCATCGCGACGGCGACCGGCAGCACCGCCTACTCGCTCTCAGCAGGCGGCGCCATCTTGCCGCCCGAATCGGACGAGATCATGATGACGCCGCTCGCGCCCCATCTGGCGTCGAACAACTCTATCGTGCTTCCAGCGCGCTCCGTGATTGAGGTGCGCTTAACCGTGGGCGAGGCGACCTTCAGCGTCGACGGCGAACGCGATCACGACCTGCAGGCGGGCGAAACCGTGCGCGTGTCGCTCAGCCCGCACCGCGCGCGCTTCTTGCGGCTCGGCGAGCCGGCGAAGTTCTACGGACGTCTGGCGCGCCGTCTCAACTGGCTCGGAGAATCTAATGGTGCTCCCGAATGACGGACGTATCCGCGCACGATGCGGCGCACGATGCGCCGGAGGTTCTTTCCAGCGAACGCATCTACGATCGTTGGTTGGGCTTGCGCGTGGACAAGCTGCGCTACCCGAGTGGTTACGAGACGTCGCACGATGTTGTGGAGCACCACGGTGGTGTGACGCTGCTGCCCATCGACGCCGAAGGCAATGTACTCTTCGTTAGCCAGTACCGGCACCCTATTGGGCGCGTTCTGCTCGAGCTGCCAGCGGGCACGCTCGATAGCGGTGAGGACCCGGAGGTGTGCGCGCAGCGCGAGCTGCAGGAAGAGACTGGATATCGGGCGGCCAACATCGAGCGCATAGGTGGCTTCTACTCCGCGCCCGGCTACTGCACGGAGTATCTGCCGGTCTATCTCTGCACCGAGCTGGTCGAGAGCAGGCTGCAGGGAGACGAGGATTCGATTGAGCTCGTTCGCATCCCCTTTGACGATGCGCTGCGGATGGTTGCGGCTGGTGAGATCGAAGACGCCAAGTCGCTGGCCGCGCTCCTCCTCTACAATCTACGTCCCACGTAGACCGGCGCGCGTAGACCTCCGGAAAGTCAGGAGATCTGGCCGGCGCATTAGGGGATTCTCCTATACCAAGCCTTGCACCCGTGGTGGATACTCGGAGTGCCATCAGAGGCAGGGCTCGTTTCCTCCCCCCGCCACCAGCACACCAGCGAGCCTTACTACAGCGGCCGGGCCATGGAAGGCCCGGTTGCTGTGTTTCGTGCATGCCCGTGTTCCGTGCATGATTGTTGCCCTCTTCACAAGCGCTTGTTAGACTCTCCTCAGGCAGAGTGGCAAGGATGCCTCTTCTGCCTTGATGGAAGCTCCGCAGGCTCTCGAACATTCAGCATCAGCTCTATGCAATACGGGAGCCGCCTGAGGAGGGGATTGTGGCTTCGTTTCAACATGACGTACTGATCATCGGCGCGGGGTTGGCGGGAATGCGCGCGGCGTTGGCCGCCCAGGGCGAGGGTGCGGACATCGGCATCATCTCCAAGGTTCACCCCGTACGAAGCCATTCGAACGCGGCACAGGGCGGGATCAACGCGGCTTTAGAAGCGACCGACTCCTGGGAGGAGCACGCCTTCGACACCATCAAGGGCAGCGATTACCTCGCTGACCAGGACAGCGTCGAGGTGCTCTGCCAAGAGGCCGGCGCTGAGCTGATCGCCCTCGAAAACATGGGCGTCATCTTCAATCGCGACGATCAAGGCAAGCTTGGCACGCGCAGGTTCGGCGGCGCGAAGAAGGCGCGGACATACTTCGTCGGTGACATCACGGGCCAGGCCATCCTGCACGTGATGTACGAGCAGATGATGAAGGCCCAGGAGTCCGGCGAACCCCAAATGAAGCTTTACGAGGAGTGGTTCGTCACGTCGCTGATCAGCGACGGCGAGCGCTGCCTTGGCGCCACGGTCCTCGACATGCGCACCGGTGAAATTCACACCGTGCTCGCGAAGGGCACGATTATGGCCACGGGCGGCTTCGGGCGAGTCTATGAGCCAAGCACGAACGCCCTCATCTGCACCGGCGATGGCATGAGCATGGCCTGGCGCATCGGCGCGCCGCTGATGGACATGGAGATGGTCCAGCACCATCCGACGACGCTCAAGGGCAGCGGTGTCCTGATCACCGAGGGCGCCCGAGGCGAAGGCGCGTACCTGCTCAACTCGGACGGCGACCGCTTTATGAAGACGTACGCGCCCAACGCGATGGAGCTGGCGAGTCGCGACGTCGTCTCGCGAGCGGAACAGACTGAGATCAACGAAGGCCGCGGCATCGACGGCTGCGTCCTCCTAGACATGCGCCACCTGGACGAGAAGTTGATTCACGAACGGCTCTGGCAGATCCGCGAATTAGGTATCGACCTAGCAGGCGTTGACGTCATCAAGGAGCCGATCCCGATTAAACCTGGCTGTCACTACGCCATGGGTGGTATCAAGACGGACATTCTCGGCCAAACGCTGGTGCCGGGACTCTACGCGGCGGGCGAAGTCGCCTGCGTGAGCGTCCACGGGGGGAACCGCCTAGGCGCGAACTCGCTGCTGGACACCGTCATCTTCGGCCGTCGCGCCGGCGTCGCTGCCGCGGAGGCCGGCCGTAAGATCGACATGCCGAGCGCGCCTGCGTCGACGATCGAGAACGAACAACAGAAGTTGCAGGCGCTGCTCGACCGCCCGGCCAACGGCGAAAAGATCGCCCAGATCCGCTGGGACTTAGGCATCTCTATGGACAAGAACGTGGCCGTCTTCCGCGACGCGGAGGGGCTAAACGAGCAACAGGAAGAGATCAAGAAGCTCAAGGCGCGATACGAGACGGTTCCGATTGAAGACAAAGGCAAGGTGTTCAATACAGACCTGATCTTCGGGCTGGAGCTGGGCTACCTGCTCGATTGCGCGGAGGCGATCGTCCTTGGCGCGATCACGCGGACCGAAAGCCGGGGCGCGCAGTACCGCCTCGATTACCCGGAACGAAACGACGCCGAATGGCTAAAGCACATCCTGCTGACGTACTCACCGGAGGGCATCCGGCTCGACTACCAGCCTGTCACGATTACGCAATGGGAGCCGAAGGAGCGGACGTACTGATGAAGGTCAATCTCAACGTCAAGCGCTTCGACCCGGAAGGCGATGGCTCGGCCCGCTTCCAGCAGTACGCCGTCGACATGCCGGAAACCAGCACGGTGTTGGACGCGCTGATCCACGTGCGCGAGTACGTAGATGCCACCCTCGCGATGCGCTGCTCGTGCCGAAGCGCCATTTGTGGCTCCTGCGCCATGCGCGTCGACCATCGCGCCCGTTTGGCCTGCAAGACGAAAGTCATTGACATCGTATCCAGCGAAGGGCAGGAGATCACGATCGAACCGATGGGCAACATGCCCGTCATCAAGGACCTGATCACCGATATGGAGGTTCATTGGAGCAAGGTGCGGCAGGTGGTGCCGTACCTACGGCCAACGGGCCCGCCGCCCGAACGGGAGTACATCGTCTCCAACGAGGCGATGCTCGACGTGGCGGGCGCGGTGAACTGCATCCAGTGTGGCGCCTGCGTGTCGGACTGCCCCGTCTTGGAGATCGATAAGAGCTTCC
>JADFRJ010000007.1 GCA_022561355.1 Chloroflexota bacterium
CATCGCCACGCGGATGCCCAGCCAGAAGAAAATCTGCGTGCTCAGGCGCACGATCTCCGTGAACACCAGACCGGAAGAAAACATGATCCTGTCGAGCTGCCCGACGACCGAGAAATAGACCACCGACCCGACAATGCCCAGCTTGGCCATGTTGATCACGAGCATGACAAACGTGTGCATGGAGACCAGTTTCTTGATGCCGCGAAGGGGGTTGATCTTATCCAGACTCCATTTCAACGGATGCAGGGTGAACAACAAGCCCGTCTGAAGCAGAACCACGACCAGGGCCGTGAACATGAATACCAGCAGGATCGGCAGCAGCATGAAGAACATTTGCTTCATGGCCTCGGCGCCCAGCGGCAGGAGTTGCGAACTACGGACCGAGGAATCGCCCCCGCCGCCGAGCATGAACTTCGTCATGGTATACAGCCGACCGAGAACGCTCTCCCCGAACAGAGCCAGGGTCAGCAAACCGACCAGCAACAGAACCGCCGCGGTGAGATCCTGGCTCTTGGGAATCTGCCCCCGCGACCGCGCTTCCTGGCGCCGTCGCGGCGTTGGAGCTTCAGATTTTTCCGTATCGTCCGCCAAACCGCATCACTCCGTTGAACTATTGAAGCCCGATCAAGTCGTTGATCAAGTCGAACGCCTCGTCCACGTGGATCCACAGCACGTCGTAGAGATTGTCTATCTGCCAGCCGGATAGCAACATGCCGATGCCCACGAAAATCGCAAACCCCACCGACAGAATGTGGAGCTGCGGCATGGTTCGGGACAGAAACCCGAGCCCCGCCTTGGCGAGCAACAGGGCGATGACCATCGGAGCTGCCAGCCGCAGGGCCAGCGTCAGTGAACTCATCATCAACTCCGATATGAGCGTGACCGTCGACTCCTGCACATTGAAAGTCATGACCGGCACAGCCTGAAAGCTATCCATCAAGGCGCGGACCATGGCCCGATGCCCGTCCATCAGCAGAAACAGGGCCGTCGCCGTCAGAAAGTAGACCTGGCCGATGACCGAGGATCGGCTCCTAGCCGACGCTGCTATCGCTGCCATCTTCCTGGGTTGCGGAGCCTTGATCGCGCAAGTCACAGTGCTACGACTAAAGACACTACGGCTTCAGACCCCCTTCCCAATTCCCATCCCAAGCATTCTCGCGTACGCCATCGAAGCGTTCGTGCTACTGATAAGTTCTTACCTCCTTTATCAGTGGCTCTCGCATTTTTGGTTCCTTCCACTACTCGTCACGTTCGCCATTCTGATCCTTTCGTCTGCGATTGTTGCTCCCTCTGGAGAGGTCGAAAGCACCTACCCAGGTAAGGTCGCAATGGCCCTCGCCAAAGTAAACACTCTGGTTCGCCACCAAGTATCGAGCGTCCAACTAATCGCGCCGGCGAAAGGGAAAAGGATACCGGCAACAGCTGGTTTAGTGGGCATAGGGCGGGGCAGAACGATCTTGATTACACAGCCCATCAAGGAGCACTTTAGCCAACGTGAATTAGAAGCGGTCCTTGCACATGAGGCGGCTCATGACTGGCGTGACGGCGTAATCTCTACATGCTTCCAACTTGCAGCGTTCATGTTTGCCCTGCTCACACCGGAATGGCTCATGAGCATAACAGGAAATTCGTGGCTTGATGATCGCATGGACCCGGAACTATTTCTTGCGCTATTGCTCCTAGCCTACTTCGTTACGGTTCCACTGCTGAACTCTATTGTTACATGGCGAGAACTCCGAGCCGATCTTGAGGCAGCCGCTCTAGTTGGATCTGCGGCGGTCGCTGAAATGTTTACGCATCTGACTTTCCTCAACCAAAGCAACCCCACGCCGCCGACAATTGCGCGACTTTTCGTTCCGGGTCATCCATCCCTACAAGCTCGACTCATCAACCTTGGTTATGACTTCACACATCACGATAAAAGCTACTAACCGCGCCAGCAGTCAGACCGTAGCAGCGGTCGAACTGTTGGCGACCGTACTCGATTCTCAATTCCGTCTCGCCAGAAAATGTGGCTGCCTTCCGGCTCTCCCTGATCTGCTCAGTGCGAAAGTCGTTTTGTTGGCAGTGGATAGGAACGAAGAAATACTCGGGACCGCCATATATCGAACCCCCAACGACCTCGTGGGGCCACCAGTCTGGACAACGCTTCGCAAGCATCTGAGTTTTCCTCGTTCCGTTCTCTGCTTGCCCCTAATTGCAGGTTTTCGTAAGCCAGCCGAACCGGACGCTGTTATTCTCGATTTCATCGCAGTTTCGACTGAGCACCAGCATGAAGGTGTTGGTTCCCTGCTGTTGCGTGAGGTCATCACCGAAGCAGATACTAAGAGTCTTCCAGTATTGGCCGAAGTTCCTTCAACTAATAGGTCCGCGCTTCGGTTTTACGATCGACATGGATTCCACGACCTGGGACTGCTCTTCGCCCCCCTACAGAAGCCGATCACAGGCTTTGCGGTTGCACACCGCATTATGCGAGCCGTTAGTCCCGGCGAAGATCCTGTCGCATAGAAGTAACGAGGCTTCGCACTTCAGCAGGGAAAGTCAAACTGATCCCAGCAGAAGATCTCATCAACCTGCAGATAGTTGCAGATGGCTTGACAGCCAGACAACTTTCCGTAGACTAGAAGGCAGATGCTCGGTACTGCCACGGCAAAAGGCCAAAACACAACCTTATCCACCAATTCGTCGTAGACTTTCACTGGGGAGCAAATGATACCTTCTTCCACCTTCTCGTCAACGAACGACCAAAACCCTGGGACCATGTCGAAGCGGTACCATCTCTTCATCGACTCGATGAGAGTATTCGTGTCGAGCCAGTAAGCGGGAGATGTAGTGTCGTTCATTGTGTCACTGAATGCTCAGGAGTTTCGCCTTTAGCTTCTCCAACTGACTGACTTTGATGTTTAGAAGTTGTGCCGCTTCTCTGTAGGACACCGCCCCTTGCGCCAAAGCCGACAACAGCGACTCGCTTAGGCGTCGGCTGCTCTTGGCTAGCAGGTTGTTGTAGAAGTCCCCTCCTTCGTTGTTGCCAGCTCTAGACTCAGCGCGGAACTCGTCGTAGAGGGCTCTGTACAAGCCCTCTTCAACCAGCTCGAGGTCGAAAGCGCGCCGCAACAGTACGAAGCGGCTTACGCGGAACTCCCTGGTCAGTCGTCTAAGGTTCAGTCGGACATCTTCAGCGTTTCCCCAGAGTTCAAGAAATTTCTCTCTGGGCACCAAGACCTCGGCGGCGACCATGTTGCAGTGTCGCTCGATTGCGTTGGGCTGTTCGGAAGCCCTCAGTCGATAGTCCGGGTTCGATACCCCACTTTCAGCTATCCAAATGTGTGCAAGCTCGTGGGCGAGCGTGAATATCCGGGCCACGATGGCGTCGCTTGAGTTGATGAAGACAAGTGGGGCCAAGTCATCAACAATGGCGAATCCACGAAACTCCGACACGTCGAGGGTACGTCTGGTGTTGTTTTCAACGATTCCTGTTCTCAGGACGAGGACACCGGCAGCCTCGCTCTGCCGAACCAGAAGCGTTAGGAAGTTATCCCAGCTTGTTGCCTTAGACCGAAGGTCGTCATCGATGCCAAGCGTTGACCCAATGGAGTCGGCGACTTCGTCAGGGTCAGCGTCTTCACCAAAGCTCCCCACGTAAGGCAGAGCCGTTGCGCCGACCTCAGAAATATAGTCGCGGTACCACTGCTGCTTCGCCTGGGCGTCGTTGATAACCCAGAGTAGATTGGGGCTTGGTGAATCGAAGGGCGATGCCCCACCCGGCAAGGTGCGAAGGTCAGGCAGTGGCATTGTTTCAACTGGTGGGTCAGGCAGAAAGAGATACGCAAACGGGATATTCAGCTTGTGGGCTAGAGCTTCAGCCTTCTTGAGTGTTGGCCGTTCCTCTTCGTCCTCCCAGGCCGTTACGCGTTCCGGTGTAACCTGGACGGTCTTGGCAGCTTCTGCGAGCGAAACGCCGTCGCGAACACGAGCCCATCGTAGTACTTCGCCAGTGATGTACGCTTCTGTAGCCATCTCAGTGCGAGTTTACACTACGGCTAGCCAGTCTGCTCATGTCCTTTTAAACCGAGTCCAGCGGACTGAATCGCGCCTGTGCTGCTCGTAGGTCGCCGTCAGCGAGGTGTGAGTAGTCAGTAGCATGGTGTAGTCAGACCAGCCACCGAGCCGTCTCAGCGTCTCTAAGTCGCAGCCACGCCGGAGCAGGGTGGTCATCCACGTGTGGCGGGACCGATGCGCCGTTAGGTGGAAACCCACCTTCATAGACAACCGACCAAGCAGCAGTCTGACGGTGTTCCGAGTCATGGCACCGCCGCCTTGGGTTAGAAACATTCGCTCGCATTTGGGCCGGAGACGCGGACGACCGCCAGCAAGGTACCGGCCTAGCGCTCGTTGTGCCCGTTGACCGAGCGGCATCGTGCGAGGACGCCGTGACTTGGTCACGGCCACCAACACGGCGCCGTCCTGGAGACCGTCGAGCGTCAGGTTGCATGCTTCGCTGACTCGCAGCCCACCGTCGAGTAGCACGGCACAAAGCGCGTAGTCTCTGAGACCGAGCGGCGAACGCTCAGCTTCCAGCACGCGAGACAGCGCTTGAAGTTGGCCTTGCGAGTAGACTTGCTTCGGTGACTCAACGTGCTTTGGCGCTCGTAGTCCGCGTAATGCTGTCTCCGGCAAGAGACCGTCGCGGACACAGAACCGGAGCCACGCACGAAGCGATATGAACACGCTCTGCAAGCTGACTGGTGCGTGGTCGCGCCGGTAGTCGGCAGGTACGCTCTCACAGAGAACGACGACGGCTCACCGTCGCCAAGGTGCTTTAGAAAGCCGTCGGAGTGAGCGCGGTACGTCTGCAACGTGGCTCTCGCGGCGCCTTCACTCTCCAAGGCAGTCAGCCACCACTCTCGTAGTTCGTGTACGTTCATGGTCTCCTCCTTCTGTCTAGAACTAAGCGCTCTAGGCGGCACCAATTGCGCGCCGCCGGAGCTACCGCCAGCCGTCGGAGACCGGAGCCGGAGACTTGCTTTTGTCGTCCAGTGAATACAGAATTGAGCTAACCGCGCACGACCGCTACCGTGGTGATATCGTTCGGGGTGTAGCTCAGCCAGGTTAGAGCACTTGTTTTGGGAACAAGAGGCCCTCGGTTCGAATCCGAGCACCCCGACCAAAATCCCCATCTAGAAAGGCCCCTTCGCTGGGTTCTTTCTGTTCTGTAGCCTGAGCAATTGCAAACATTTTGCAAACACTGGGCATGCGCGCGTATCGCTGACCTCCCAAGTATCTCGCGCTAAGCGCTGTGCTTCACGAGTGAGAAGCCGACCAAAGTGCCCTGTTATCCGCTGTTGAGTTCCCGGACTGGTGGCTAGCGATCAGCCTGTGAGCCGCTTCCGCGTATACCAAGCCGCGCCGCCAAACGCGAGCAAGCACACGGCGACCGCAGCCACGATACCCACCGCCACGCCTGCACTGACGTCCGAGGAGTCCGCTACCGACAGCTCCGGCTCTAGATGCGGCAACTCTGCGACGCCACCGACGGGAACGCCGCTTACGTCGAAGAGGACTAGTTCGAGGCCGTCGAAGACGTCAAACGAGGAGTAGACCCAGGTGCGATACTCGCCAGGAGGGAGCGGGTCGATCTGCTCGGTGATGCTGAAGGTGGTTGGGAGGATCAGGGTGCAGAACTGCGACGTGTCCTGAACGAAGATGATGACCAGGTTTTGGTCGAAGTCGACGACGGACTGAGAGGTCAGATTACAGAATGGTTCGCCCATGTCGCCCGCTACGGTGACGCTGATGGTGTCTTGCGAGGTAGGGGCGGCGGGCTCGACGGTGATCGAAATAGGATCTTCAGCAACTGCCTGGCGAGGTTGAGGCGAGAATGCCGCGGCCAGCGCAAGGAGCGCAACTATCGTAACGAGTAACGACCTTCTGCTCATGGGGCACCCCGGGCAGCGATCCTAGCACAACGCACCATGCCCCGCCACCCTCGGCACCGCCACCTCCTGCTCTGGTGGACGGAGTGTAGCAAAACGCGGTAAGCGACGAGAGGCCGAGTTGAATAAGGGGGGCCCGGACTTATTCGGACTTGTGAACTTCTTGATTAGTACTCGACCGATCAGCTAGTATCAGCCGAAGTCGAGGGACAGTGAAGGAGGATCTCAATGGCAAGGATAGCTGTAATTGCGTTCGCTGGGGCGCTGCTGACGGTATTCGCGATGGTATCGATCTCGTCCGCGCAGGAATCGATCGAGGTGACTCTGGATTCGTTGGAGGGCTCCGAAATCCACGGCACAGCGACATTGAATCGCACGGACGCCGGCTATACGGAGGTGATCATGGTCGGCAACGGCCTGGATCCGGACGGGGCACCACATATCAATCACATTCACGATGGCACGGGCTGCGGCGATGGCGAGTACGGCGCGCCTGTCGTCACGCTGCCCCCGCTTGCCGACACGGACCCCGTCAGCGACGGCATTATGGTGGGCGTCAACATCGTGACCGAGACGGATGCAGGCGACCCGATCTTGTTCGAGGAGATTGCCGACGGCAACCACGTCGTGATCCTGCATGCTGTCGATGGCGCACCCGCCGCCTGCGGGACCATCCCGGCATTGGCCGCGGAAGAAATGGACCAAGAAGTGGAAACGACCGGGAGTCCTGAGCAGGCACCCGTGGTCGGCTCGGGTGGTTTCCTCGATCAGGGCAACGGAGCGAGTGTGATCATGCTGTTGGTCGCGGCGCTAGCGACGCTTGGCGTCACCGGGGTGGGGGTGGCATTCGCCGTTCGGCGCGTCTACCAAGCCGACTAGGCACGCTTCTCCAGTGCGTAGAATTGTGCGAGCGCGAGGCCGGGGTTCTGCCCAACCCGGCAGGAGGCCGTCGGCGTCGGGTGGCGATGGTGCAGTGCCTACGAGTCCTACTCTGCGTAGTGTCATGCTCACACCCTCCTGCTCTGGTGGATGGAGTGTAGCATGCAGCTAGTAACTGAACATTTGCTCGTGTGGAATGGGCACGGCACCAGATGATCTAGGCAGGCACAGGGCCGGGCCGCGAGCTAGGAGGTGGCCTCTTCAATCTGCCTGAGCCTTGGAGCGCATTCCTTGTTCCAGGCTTCCTCATATCCACCAGGCACGTCCGTCGGAAAGAAGCCTGTCGGGCCTATTCCAGCGAGGTCTGCCATTTGATCCGCATCATTACGGGACTAATCAAAAAGCTCCTCGTCACCGCTCCGCAGTGCCGCCGTAAGGACTTCAAATACAGCAATTTCAGTTTCTAACACAACTAATACTTGTTCGTGTACGTCGCGTATATCTGGGGGCGGCTCGATCCGGCTAAACTCCTTAAGTGCTGTCTGGGACACGGCCTTCAGATCAAGCAAGTCTGTCAGGGTATCATCCAGTGTGGCGACGTCCTCAGACCCTGGAAATCCAGTCGCGATAAGCACCTCCATGTACTTCGAGACCGACTCACATGCGTCGGCAACGTAGCGCCGCTGCTCAGGGGTTGGTGAGTCACTTCCCCGCCCCCGCAGGCGACGACCACCAACGTCACACCGACCAATGCTGCTACCAACCGAATGTTCATGCTCGCCACCTCCTACTGTGGTGGACGGAGTGTAGCATGCTCAGACCTCAGCAGTAGCGGGCTATTTCGCAGCCGTGGTGAACGTTGATGGGGACGTGATGAAGTGGGTGGCCTAGCCAATGGTGTCGAGAGTTTGAAGGTGACTCCGGCGATCAGGCTTCCTGAGCGGGAAGCCGTTCCCGCAGGAGGTCGTTCCGTTCCTGCTGAAGGGCGAGAAGCTGTTCGATCTGTTCCTGGAGCCGGCTCATGCTCGACACGAATACCTTAGGCGGAGAGTCCTCCGGCAGCATCTCCATACATATCTCCATACACTTCGCCATCACGGTAGCCGGGAGGTGAGCAAGGCGCTCGCGCTGCTCGCCCTGCAAGAGCTGACGAACGACAAAACCGCCAGCAAGGGAGAGCAATACCAGGAACAACATCTTCTTCATCGTAGCCTCCAGCCATGTGGGCTAGCCACACTGTCCGCCCCGTGACTACGAGGAGCATGGCTTGGCCCTCCTGCGCCAACCTTAGTACCACCTAGGCGTGAAGTCAACAAGCGCTAGAGTTTCGCAACGGCCTACTGGAGACGTTACACGGATCCGAGTAGAATGCTGATAAGCCCACCAGCTCCTCAATGCTTACAGGGAGGAGGCAAATAGGCCAATGGCTAGCATTCCTGGTAGTGATATCCAACTTGCTATCGAGAAACTGAAGGAACGGATGATAAAGGAACGCATCTCTGTAGAGGAAGCGTTTGCGCTGGAAAAGGCAGACCACCCTCAACTTGAGGAGATAGTCTACGAGATGGCTGTGGACGCCATCAAAGCTGAGCTCTCAATCTGACCCCGTCACCGAACTGCACCACCAGTTGAGCGGAGCAGTACACTCTGCACATGGCCTACAGCCTGAAAGCCAAGTGGTTGCGCCGGTGCATCGGCACCCGCAAGGATGGTGCGCAGTGCCAGGCCGTATGCCATGTGGGACGACTCCCGTGGGCTCTGCATCAGGCACTCAGGACGCTGGAAGCCTACTCGGCGTGCCTGGTATGAACGCGACCCGGTGGCCAACTATGAACCCTGCAAATGCATCGCCTACAACTGGCCGCACCGTCCAGGCGGAGGTCTATGCAACTGGCCCGATGAACCGGAGTACCGACTGACCACCCCGGAGAGTACGCACCGCGGGCCAAGGATGCGCATACCGCCGGCCGCGATCGGCAGAGACACTCGCTATCCGCATTGCGGCGCTTTCACATAACAAACGCGGTTGCTATACTTTGAACAAGAGTGTGCCGAACATTCTACAGAACCGTGAAACATACTCCTCCGGAAGCTCTGCTAGATTCCCAACAGACGACCGATGGGCTAGAGGTGAGCAGGATCGTGCGTTCGTTTCATCTGATCATCGACAGCAAGGTTGGCGAGCGGCGTTGTTAGCCGACAAGATCGTCACTCTAAAACTCGGGTCTCCTTTATTCGTCGCTTCCGGGTCAAGCATGCGCCAGGTCATCGAGACCATCCAGCAGGCACAAGCGGGCTCTGTGCTCATCCTCGACGGCAAACGGCTGGTCGGCATCATGACCGAGCGCGATGTGCTGATGAAGGTTGTGGCCCGGCACGTAGATTATGACAAGCCGGTCGACGAGTTCATGACACCGAATCCTCGCACGTTGCGCCCCGCTGACACGATCGGTGACGCAATCAACCTCATGCACGAGGCTGGGCTGCGCAACATCCCGATTGTCGATGAGGACGGCGTGGTGATTGCCGTGTTCCGCGCGCGAGACGTGATCCACCATCTGGCGGAATCGTTTCCCGCGCATGTCCTCAATCTTCCACCACGTCCGAATCAGAAGATGAAGACGGCAGAAGGAGCCTAAGCAGCACAAGATGGCAGAGGAAAGCGGTGACGTTCGAGAGCTAGACCGAGTCACCATTCGCTTTGCCGGAGACTCAGGCGACGGAAGCCAACTCGCGGGGCAGCAGTTTACCAACACTGCCGCCATCTTCGGCAACGATGTAAGCACCGTCCCTGATTACCCGGCGGAGATCCGAGCGCCGGCCGGTTCACTGCCCGGCGTCAGCTCCTTCCAGGTTAGCTTCTCCAGCCACGAAATTTACACCGCCGGCGACAATCCAGACGTACTCGTCGCGATGAACCCAGCCGCTCTCAAGACGAACCTGCCCGATGTGCCAAAGGGTTCACTGATCATCATCAACGCAGACGAGTTCACTGAGGCGAACTTCCGCAAAGCCGACTACGAGGCTGACCCTCGCGAAGACGGCACGTTGGCCGGCTTCCGCCTGATCCAGGTGCCGATTACCAGCATGAACGCTCGTGCATTGAAGGAGAGCGGCCTGCCGCAGCGCCAGATTGACCGATCGAAGAACCTCTTCGCGCTGGGCGTGATGTTCTGGCTGTATGAGCGCTCGCTCGAACCAACGCTGAACTGGATCGACGGCAAGTTCGCGAAGAACCCGCAGGTCGCGGAGGCGAACAAGACGACGCTCAAGGCCGGCTTCTACTTTGGTGAGACGGCGGAGCTGTTCTCGGAGCACTACCGTGTACCGAAGGCGAATCCACGGCCTGGCAAGTATCGCAATATTACGGGTAACGAGGCGACCGCGCTCGGCTTCCTGGCCGCGTCACAGCTGCTAAAGAAGCCGCTCTTCTACGCGAGCTACCCGATCACGCCAGCCAGCGACATCCTCGGCGAGCTAGCGAAGTACAAGAGCTTCGGCGTCAAGACGATGCAGACAGAGGACGAGTTGGCGGCCATCGGGGCGGCCATCGGCGCTTCGTTTGGTGGGGCGCTAGGGCTCACTGGCACGAGCGGCCCAGGACTGGCCCTGAAGAGCGAGGCGATCGGCTTAGCGGTGATGACAGAGCTTCCAGTTGTGATCGCCAACGTCCAACGTTCCGGACCGAGCACCGGCATGCCCTCGAAGACTGAGCAAGGCGACCTGCTGCAGGCGATGTTCGGCCGAAACGGCGAATCGCCGCTCGCCATCGTCGCGCCGGCAACCCCGGCGGAGTGCTTCGAGATGGCGATCGAGGCGTTTCGCATCGCAACGAAGTTCATGGTACCCACGATCTTCCTCTCGGACGGCCTCCTAGGTTCCGGCTCTGAACCATGGCGTATCCCAGCGATAGAGGACCTTCCAAAAATGGATGTCCAGCATCCCACGGACCCTGAGACCTTCGAGCCATACCAGCGCGATGAGACGACGCTCGCGCGGCCGTGGGCCGTACCCGGCACGCCGGGTCTGGAGCACCGTATCGGCGGCCTTGAGAAGTCCGACATCACCGGTAACGTCCGCTACGATGCCGAGAACCACGAGCGCATGACCCGCCTACGCGCGGAGAAGGTCGAGCGCATCGCGGATGACATCCCCGAACTCAAGATCGACGGCGAACCGAGCGGAGAGCTGCTCGTGCTTGGTTGGGGAAGCACCTATGGAGCGATCATTACCGCCGTATATCGCGCGCAGGCAGATGGGCTCTCCGTCTCTGCTGCGCACCTCCGCTACCTGAACCCGTTCCCGAGGAACCTTGGCGACGTACTTTCGCAGTTCGAGCGGGTGTTGATCCCTGAGATGAACTTAGGCCAGTTGCTGCTGCTCATCCGTGCCCGCTACCTCGTCGACGCAGAGGGGCTGAACCGAGTCACCGGCAGGCCAATGAAGACGGCGGATGTGGCGGCGAAGATCGAAACGTTAGTCCGAAGGAAAGTGAGCGTCGCATGACGACGGCAGACCAGACCATCAAGCTGGCGCGCAAGGACTTCGTCTCCGACCAAGAGGTGCGTTGGTGCCCCGGCTGCGGTGACTATTCGATCCTGGCGCAGACGCAGAAGCTCATGCCGGAGCTCAACATTCCGCGGGAGAACATCGTCTTCATTTCGGGCATCGGCTGCAATAGCCGCCTGCCCTACTACATGAACACGTACGGATTCCACAGCATTCACGGCCGCGCGCCCACGCTGGCAACCGGCCTCAAGGCGGCGCGCCCGGAGCTGAGCGTCTGGGTGATCACCGGCGATGGAGATGGTTTAAGCATCGGCGGTAACCACCTGCTGCACATCATGCGGCGGAACGTGGACGTCGTCATCGTGCTGTTTAACAATCGCATCTACGGCCTGACGAAGGGCCAGTACTCACCAACATCGGAGCTAGGCAAGGTGACCAAGACATCGCCGATTGGTTCGATCGACTATCCAGTGGATGTCTGCTCGTTCGCGCTAGGCGCGGGGGCAACGTTCGTAGCGCGTACGCTAGACATCGACACGCACCACCTGGTAACAACCCTGGAGCGGGCATCCCAACACAGAGGAACGTCATTCGTCGAAGTCTTGCAGAACTGCAACGTCTACAACGACGGCGCCTATAAGGAGTTCGCGGACAAGGCTGTCCGCCCAGACAGGATGATTGAGGTGGAGCACGGCAAACCGCTCATCTTCGGCAAGGAGCGCAACAAGGGCTTCCGGCTCAACGGCACGACTGCCGAGATCCTTGACTTCGACAATGGCGCATCCGTAGATGACGCGCTCGTCCACGATGAGGCGCTGGAGGACCCTACCATCGCATCGATACTAGCGAGGATGGACTACCCGGAGCTCCCTGTAGCTATGGGCGTCCTGCGGGCGTTCGAGCGCCCCACCTACGACTCGATGATGGAAGACCAGATCCAAGAGGCGATCAAGAAGGAAGGCCCTGGTGACCTTGAGACGATCCTCAACGCGGGCGACACATGGGTGGTAGAATAGTGCCAGCCTAAGGAGCTGACATGATCTGCCCAAGCTGCAACACACAAAACATCCCCGGGGCCGAGTTCTGCGAGAGCTGCGGCAGCGACCTGCACGACCTCACGCATCCGGAGGCCGAGGACGACTTCACCCAGCACATCATCACCGACACGATTGGGGCCGTCGACGCCGATGCGCCACCACCCGTCGCCCCGAGTGATCCCGTGGGTTTAGTCATCCACAGCATGCAGGAGAACCGCGTATCGGCCGTACTCGTGAAGGACGGCGACGAGCTGGTCGGGATCCTGACGGAGCGCGACGTGCTCCTCAAGGCCGCGGGAGACGACGTTGACTTGAACGCCCTCGCCGTCCGCGATCTGATGTCGCCGGACCCAGTGATCCTGCAAGAAGATGATACGCTCGCTGTGGCGCTGCACAAGATGTCGGTGGGTGGCTTTCGCCACATCCCGATCGTTACGGACGGCAAGGCCACACGAATCGCCTCGATTAGAGACGTCCTCAGGCATATCAGCCCGTACATCCCGAGTCACTCAGACGGCTAGCAGCGGATTCGCGCTAGAGCGGCGATGTGCTATTCTCGCGCTGACAGATCATGATCTCTAACGATGTCACAATCGATCGCCGTGAGTTCGAGCAGCGAACCGGCTGGGAATTAAAGCCGGAGGGCGCCTGCAAAGACGGCCGCTGCGTCCCGCTGCCTGACCCCGTTTCGGACACGGTGGATCTCACGACGATCTCTGAACACCTCTCGATGCCCCTCATACTCGAGCCGGACGCGGGCCTTTGGGCGCTCGGCCCCGAATGCGGCGGCAAGGCGCTCACCAGCGCTCACGCAGCAGAGCTTGAGCTACCTGACTGGAAGGGCAACTCCTTCCGCCTCAGCTCGCTCCGCGGGCACAAAGCGCTGCTCGTCGCCTGGGCTTCTTGGTGAGGTTGCAGGATGGACCTGCCCGGGTGGCAGGAGTTGCGCAACGAGCTCTACCCCAAGGGTTTGGAGATCGTGGCGGTCGCGCTTGACTCGAATGTTGACGCCGCGCGAGCAGTGATCGAGGCGAACCCGCCGAATCATCCGTCACTCATCGATGCGCAGCACACTCTGGGTGCGCTCTTCGGCGTGGTCAACGTGCCGAGCGGAATCTGGATCGATGAGGAGGGCATGATCGTGAGACCGCCGGAGCCCGCCTTCCCCGCCCCCTCCCCACTGAAGGACGCTGAGATCCCCGAGGGGCTGCCTGACCAGATCCGTGACATGCTGACGGAAGCCAAGAAGATCAGGAATGAACCGGAGGTCTACATCGGCGCGCTCCGCGATTGGGTCGAACATGGCTCAGAGAGCCGCTTCGCGCTCGCGCCCGGCGAGGTGATCGAACGGAGCCGCCCACGGCCTCGTGAGGAAGGGCTGGCGGCCGCCCATTTCGAACTGGGCGAGCACCTGCACCGGACGGGGAGCACAGAGCTAGCCGTGAAGCACTGGCGCGACGCGCACAGGCTCCAGCCCGACAACTGGACCTACAAGCGCCAGGCCTGGAGTTCAGTCGATCCAACGCAGGGGCCATCCGATCAGTACGAAGGCGACTGGCTGAGCGACGTGCGCAAGATCGGCGCTGAGAACTACTACCCACCACTAGAGATGTAGCGAGCGCACTAACGGCGACGGCGGAAATGTAAGACCACCAGGCGGTTGCCTGGTGGTCGAACTGTTATGGCGACCGCGAGCGGATTCGAACCGCCGATCTCCACCTTGACAGGGTGGCGTGTTAGGCCGCTACACCACGCGGCCGCGTGATGTTGCCGGGCGAACCGGCGGAGAAAGTATATCACGTTTCCTGGTTCGGCCAATTCCGCTATGATGCCGCACCGTGAGTGACACACCATCCATCTCACTGTTCGAAGCGATCTATAGCACGAGGGCGCTGCGGCGGCTCAAGCCGGACCCCGTGCCGGAGGATGTCCTCTTCCAGCTGCTTGACGCCGCAATCCGCGCCCCGTCAGGGCAGAACGCGCAGGACTGGCGCTTCATCTTGGTGACTGACAGGGACCTCATGGCGAAGCTGGGCGCGTGGGCGAAAGACGGTTGGTCCCGATACCAGCCCGATCTCGCGGAGCATCCCGAAAAGATGGACGCGATGACAAGGACGCGGCGCTTGTCGCTGCGCTCGGTGGAATACCTAGCCGAGCACCTGCATGAAGCGCCCGCCGTGATCGTCTTCTGTGGCCGCAAGGGACGGCACTCCAGCCCGGGAGGTAGTACCTTCCCCGCAGTCCAGAACCTGCTGCTAGCAGCGCGGGCGCTCGGGCTGGGCGCATCCATCTTCAACCTGCCGCTCACGCACGCGCCGGAGTTAATCGAGACGTTGGGCATCCCCGACGACAACCAGGTCTACTGCCTGGTTCCGGTCGGCTACCCGCTCGACAAGACCGGGCCGGTCAAACGAAAGCCCGTCTCGAAGGTGGCGTTCCGGAATCGCTGGGGCGAGACGTGGGAGTACGCCGACGAGCAACCAGAGACAGGATTCCAAGAGAAGTGGCTAGGTAGAGGGAGTAGCTGATGGACCCGAAAGGAAAGGTAGCCGTCATCTCAGGAGGAGCGTCCGGCATCGGCCTCGCGACCGCAAAGCTGCTGGCGTCGAACGGCGCGAGCGTCGTGATCGCCGACCTGCAGACCGCAGCCGGCGCTGACGCGGTCGCTGAGATCGAGGCGGCCCACGGCAAGGCGCACTTCGTCGAGACGGACGTCCTCGAAAAAGAGGACCTACAGCGCGTGCTGGATGAGGCCGTAAAACGATTCGGCCGTGTCGATATCGCGTACAACAACGCCGGCGTCGGCGAGGGAGGTGACTTCCTTGAGCCCGGCAACGAGACATGGGAGCGCTGCTTCAACATCGACCTGACGGCCGTAATCCAGGCGGTTCAGCTCGAAGTCCAGCTCATGCGCAGCCAGGGCGGCGGCGGTGTGATTATCAGCACGGCCTCGATGGGAGGACTACTGCCCATGCCAACCAGCCCGATCTACGCGACGGCCAAAGCCGGCGTGATCCACTTGAGCCGCTCGCTCGGCTACCTGGCGGCGGAGGGCATTCGCGTCAACGCGATCTGCCCGACGTTCACGAACACGCCCCTCGTCCAAGCTGCCGGCGAGGCCGCGATGGAGGCGATGAAGCAAGAGGTGGGCGGTATCCTGCAGCCGGAAGACGTCGCGGCGGGCGTACTGGAGCTGATCGCTGACGACTCGCGGGCCGGGTCGGTGATGCGTGTGACGGTGCGAAAAGGACTGGACTATGCCCACGAGCCGCGTCGGTAGTGCGCTATGAGCCGCAGGGTCTAGCGGCTAGGAGGCTCCCAGCGCCTCGATCCCACCCAGGTACGGTCGCAGGGCGACCGGCAGCCGCACAGTGCCATCCTCCTGCTGGTGGACCTCCAGCAGTTGCGCCAGAATCCTCGGCGTGGCGATCGCCGTGTTGTTGAGCGTGTAGAGGTAGCGTACCTTGCCGTCCTCGTCCCGGTAGCGGAGGTCGGCGCGCCGCGCCTGCCAGTCGTAGAACTCCGCGACGGAGTGCGTCTCACGGTATTCACCCGCGCTTGGAAGCCAGCACTCGATGTCCCACGTGCGCACCTTGCCAGCGCCCATCTCGCCGGTCGAGAGGCGCACGACTCGATACGGCAGTTCGAGCGCCTGCACAAGCCCCTCCGCGTTCGCGAGTAGCGCTTCAAACCAGCGATTCGACTCGTCCTCGTCCGGTATACAGCAGACGTACTGCTCGACCTTGTAGAACTGATGGACTCGCAGCAGGCCACGGACATCCTTGCCGGCCGCGCCCGCCTCACGGCGGAAGCACGATGAGAACCCGGCGTCTCGCACCGGCAGGTCCGATGGTGAGAGGATCTCGCCGCTTCTCAAGTAGTTGAGGCCAACCTCTGAGGTACCCGCGAGGAAGAGATCATCCTCAAGCTGATATGCCTCTTCGCGGTTGCCAGGGAAGTGGCCTGTGCCGACGAATGCCGCTTCGCGGGCCAGCGATGGCAGCGCCACCGGCGTGAAGCCCTGCTTGACCATGTAGTCGAGCGCGAAGCGCCAGAGGCTCATCTCAAGCAGCGCTAGTTCGCCACGAAGCGCGTAGCTGCGAGACCCGGCAAGATTGCCGATTGTCGGAACGGTCCAGCCGTGAAGCTCGAGCAGCTCCACGTGATCGCGCGCCTTAAAGCCGAACTCAGGCTTCTCGCCCCATGTGCGCAGCTCGACGTTCGACTCCTCGCCCGGCCCTACCGGTTCGTCTTCGCTGGGGATGTTCGGCACGAGCAGCAGCAGATCACGCAGTTCGTCCTGCCGTTCGCGCAGGCTGGGCTCCATCTCCTTCAGCTTCGCGCCGACCTCGCGGCTCTGCTCGATCAACTTCTCCCGCTCAGACGGGCCGGCCTTGCCAGCCTGCTTCGAGAGCACGTTACGGTCATGGCGAAGCTCTTCCACCTCGGCAAGAAGCGTTTTCACGTCAGCGTGCTTCCCGAGGACCGCATCGAGATCGAGGTCCACGTGCTTCACGTCGATCGCGTGTCTGACAGCGTCGGGATTTTGAACGATGAAGTCCATGTCCAACATGGGATCATCCTACGGAGAACCCGCCCCAGCGTCCAGCGCGCCGCGCATGAGCGACCCTAGTCGAGACGGCCTTCTCGAATGAACTGCGACATCCGTTCTCGCGCCCAGGGCCGCCCGAGCAGGAAGACGAGGGCGAAGAGCACAACGGCCTCTCCGGCAATGTTCGCCGCCCGAAGCAGGATTCCGTTATGTGGCACGTCCAGCTCCACAAATGGATAGAGGAGGCTCCACGGGACGTGTGTCAGCGAATCGTAGGCGACGTGCGTGACCGCGCCGAAGGCGATCAGGAGCGCCCGGTTATCGCCTCGAGCGGCGGCCGCGAGTCCCAGAGCGAGGAGCGCCAGCGAGAAGAGCAACGAATGGCCAGCGTGGTGACCGCCAAAGTCGGAGTCGCGCAGGATGAACCAGATCAGTGGTTTGTCGACCAGGTCCGGGAGCAGCGAGCCAAAGGCGACCGCCCGGTAGTCGATGCGGCCCATCAGCAGACGAGACCTCAGCGCGTGGCCACGCCACGCCTTGCGAACGAGCCAGGCTGTTCCGCAGGCGGCTGCCATGTGTCCCAGTGGGTACATGGATCCTAGGAGACGTTGCCAGCCTTAGGCATGAGGACGAGCACCGGTATTTTGCGTTTCGCCCGCGGCGCGTTGGCGTCGTACCCCTCATACATCTGTGATGCGGCCTTCCAAATCTCGACGCGCTCATCTCCGTCGATCTCGCGAGCCGTGCATTCGTAGCGCTTGCCTTTGATCTCGACGACGGCCTCGGGATTCTTGCTCAGGTTGTGATACCAGCCAGGATGCTGCTGGCTACCGAAGCGGGTGCCGATGACGCCGAAACCGGCCTCCCAGTCGACGTAGAGCAGCGGAACCGTACGCTCCTTGCCGCTCTTCGCCCGTTGTCGTGAGCAGCAGGACGGGATAGGCCGACGCGAAGCTGACGCGCCCGGCAGTGAGCCGCAGCAGCGGCACATCGACACGGTGCATCCATTTTCGAAAGAACGACGCGCCCATGCGCGACGTAACAATCGGTACCAGTACTCGTGCGTACCACGGGGCCTGCTGGCGCTTCTCTTTCTGTTCCACACCCCTACCCTACTGCTTCTTGCCCGGCAGCCCGAGCTGACGCCGCACGAGGCCATCTCTAACTCGATCGGGCGCCCATTTCACCAACAAGCGCTGGATCTGGGCGTCTCGGCCGACCACATAGCGCGTCTTGGGCGTACGCGCCGTCAGCGCGTGCTCGGCGAACTTAGCGACTTCATCGGCCGGAATGCCAGCAGCTTCGAACTCGACCAACGCCTTCTCGACCGCTTCCACGGTTTCGCCGTAGAGCATCATCGCTTCCTCAGGAAGGGTCTCTTTTAGCTCTTCGATGGCGGCTTTCGATTTCTCCCAGATCGGCGTCGCGATGCTGCCAGGCTCGATAATCGAGACGTGGATTCCCCATGGATAAAGTTCTTGCCGGAGCGAGTCCGTCAGCGCCTCCATCGCGAACTTAGAGGCGTTGTACGGCCCAAGGAACGGCGTCGCCATGCGGCCGCCTATGGAGCCCATATTTACGATGCGGCCAGTGGCTTTGCGGATCAGCGGCATGAACGCCTGTGTCACGGCGATCTGGCCGATCACGTTCACCTCTAGCTGGCGGCGGAGTTCGTCTACGGAGATGAACTCCAGCGGCCCTCCTACGCCAACTCCGGCATTGTTGATGAGGCCTGCCAGCCCCGACTCCCCTACCGCAGCCGTCACGGTCGCCGCTGAGGCATCGATCGTGGGCTGTTCCGTCACGTCCAGGATGATGGGCGTGAGCTTCTCGGAAGCTTTCTCTCGTAGCGCCTGGCCATCCGCCTCTTTGCGGACGCCGGCGAAGACGCGCCAGCCCAGCCGGTCCATGCGCAGCGCACACGCTTCGCCGATGCCTGTAGACGCGCCTGTGATAACGACCGTCCGTGGTCCGTGGTTTGCCATATGGCCTCCCTAGCTAGTTAGCGTGTCCGGCCACGTTAGGCGAACTCCAAATCTTGCTCGCTGACTCGTGTCGCATCTGAGAAACCGGCGGGCGGATTGTAGCACAGCCATATCTCCCACGGTGGCTCCCTAATCTATCGCCATCTATACTGGGGCAAGCGAGACGATGCCTGCGCAGTCGCCGATCCTAGAAGTCGACCAGCTAACGAAATCGTTTGGCGGCGTGCTCGCCGTGGACAACTGTACGCTCTCAGTGAACAGGGGCACGATCACGGGCCTAATAGGCCCGAACGGGGCCGGCAAGACGACGCTCTTCAATCTCATCACGGGCGCGGAGAAGCCAACGTCCGGCACGATCAACTTCCAAGGCCATGGGATCGATGGCCTGCCTCCTCACAAGACGTTCCATCAGGGCATCGTACGCACGTTCCAGATTGCCAGGTCGATCAAGACGATGACTGTGTTGGAAAACCTGATGCTCATGCCGCCACACCAAAGCGGCGAACGCATCTGGAATCCGTGGCTGTTCAACGGACGCGTCTCCCGGGAGGAGGAGCAGCACTACGAGCGAGCGATGGAGGTGCTGAACTTCGTTGAGCTAATCGGCCTGCGTGATGAGTATGCCGCCAACCTCTCTGGCGGCCAGAAGAAGCTCCTTGAGTTGGCGAGGACGCTGATGTGTGACCCAACGCTTTTGCTTCTAGACGAACCGGGAGCGGGAGTGAATCGCGTGCTGCTGGGCAAACTTGCGGAGAAGATCGAAGCGCTTTGCTCGGACCTGGGCATCACGATCTTTCTGATCGAGCACGACATGGACCTCGTCACTCGCCTCTGCAATCCAGTGCTCGTGATGAGCGAAGGCAGCCTGCTGGCTGAAGGCACGCCTGAGGAGATCAAACGCGATGAGCGCGTGCTGGAAGCCTATCTGGGCGGGCAGTACCGGTGACGCTCGCGCTTGAGGCCACGGGGCTCATTGCGGGATATGGCGAAGCAGATATCCTTCACGACGTCTCGATCAAGGTGGAGCGCGGAGAGATGGTCGCCGTCATCGGCCCGAACGGGGCGGGTAAATCGACGCTGTTGAAGGCCATCTTCGGCCTCCTTCCAGCCCGGGCTGGAGAGGTGCGGCTGGGTAGCGAGGACATCACCAACCATACGCCCGACCGAATCGTGGCGGCGGGAATGTCGTATGTCCCACAGATCGAGAACGTCTTCCCAAGCCTGAGCATCAACGAAAATCTGGAGATGGGGGCGTTCATCCGCCGCGACGGCTTGGCCGACCGCCTGGAGCACGTCTACGAGATGTTCCCTGACCTCACGGAGCGCCGCCGCCATGCGGCGGGCAAGCTGTCCGGCGGTCAGCGGCAGATGCTGGCTTTGGCGCGAGCACTGATGCTCGACCCCACGATGCTGCTGCTCGACGAGCCTTCGGCCGGCCTCTCGCCGAAGATGGTCCACACCATTTTCGAGAAGATCCTGGAGATCAACGAGGCGGGTACGGCGGTGCTGTTAGTTGAGCAGAACGCGCGAGAAGCGCTGTCATTTTCGCGGCGCGGCTATGTGCTCGTCGCCGGTGAGAACCGGCTCGAGGGCGACGCGAAAGGCCTGATCGAGAACGAAGAGGTCGGCCGCCTCTACCTAGGCGAGTCATGACGATCCTCCCCGCACAGTTGACCAGTACGCTCTCCGATGTCGCCGCCAGATATCGCCGCAAGAGCGATGCGGTATCAACAGCGATCCTGTGGACCCTCATCACGCTCCTGTTCGGTTGGGCAGCCATCTTCGAGACTGACCTGTTGATCGCGGGCCTGATCGTTGGCAGCGTGCTTGCGCTCGGCGCGATCGGGCTAACGCTGATCTACAGCATCCTCGGCTTCGCAAACTTCGCACACGGAGACACGATGATGTTGGGGGCCTACGTCGCGTTCTTCCTGCTCACGGGCATCGTCGTCGGCGAGAAACCCAACATCGATCTAGATGTTGGGTGGGGCCTCAACCGCTTTCCAGGAGCCACGGCAGAGCTTGCTGACCTCAGTTTCGGTTGGGGGCTGCTCGTCGCGATCGCGCTGTCGGGAATCGTGATGGCGGTCTTTTCGATTGGCCTCGACCGCGTCGTTTACCGGCCACTGCGCAAACGCGGCAGCGGGATCGTGATCTTCGCGATGGCGGCGCTTGGCGTGGCATTCTCCATTCGGGCGCTGATGCTGATCATCTGGGGACCTGACCCAAGACGGTATGTCCAGGGCATCCATCTCGCCCACCATTATCCCTTCGGCGTTGTGCTCAAGACCGACCAGATCTTTATCTTCCTCGTCGCGCTGGGCCTGGCGGCGGTGATGTATTTCGTGCTGTTCCACAGCAAGCTCGGCAAGGCGATGCGGGCGATGGCGGACAACCCGGACTTGGCGCTGGTAAGCGGGATCAACACCGACCGCATCGTGATGTGGACGTGGGCGATTGGTGGCGGGCTGATGGCCACCGCCGGCGCGCTGCTGGCGATCCAGGCGCTGCTCAAGCCAGGCCTCGGCTTCGAGCTGATCCTGCCGCTCTTCGCGGCGACGATTCTCGGCGGCATTGGCAAGCCGCAGGGAGCATTCATCGGCGCACTGGTGGTTGGAGTTACGCAGGAGTCTTCGATCGTGTTTGTCTCGGCCGGCTACAAGCCCGCCGTGGCCTTCGTGATCCTGATCTTCATCCTGCTCCTCCGGCCACGCGGCCTGTTTGGAACGACCTCATCATGAATCTCAACAGACTGATCACGCCTCTCGTCCTGCTGGTGGTCGCGGGACTCGTCATTGGACTGCCTGCCGAACGGTCTCGAGATTTCGACGGCACGATCAACTTCCTCGCGATCTTCGCGACGACGGTCGCGATCTACGGGATTTTCACGCTGGCACTCAATGTCCAGTGGGGTTACACGGGCGTCTTCAACTTTGGCGTCGCAGCTTTCTTCATGGTCGGGGCATACACGGCAGCCATCTTCGTGAAGCCGCCGGCAGACCCGGAAGGTTCGGTCAGATACATCGGCGGGTTCGGTGAGGCGCTTTCGCCACCGTTTCTTGGTGGCGATCAATGGGTGCCGTTCCTGGTAGCAATACTTGCCGCCGCTATCGCCTCGGGCATCCTTGCCGTCCTCTTAGCCGTGCCAACGTTGCGCCTGCGAGAGGACTACCTGGCGATCACGACGATCGGCGTTGCCGAGTTGCTGCGCCGGGTTGTGATCCAAGAAGACGGGCTCGTCAACGGCAGCCGCAGCCTGATCGGCATCCCTAAGCCGTTCAGCGGTTACTTCGACGCCGACACCAACCGCTTCGTCTACCTGGCCGTCGCCGTTGTGATATTAGCCATCGTCTTCCTGCTGGTAGAGCGCGTGATCCGTTCGCCTTGGGGCCGCGTCCTGCGAGCACTCAAGGAGGATGAGATCGCCACCGCCGCGAGCGGCAAGAATGTCTTCGCGTTCAAGATGCAGGGCTTCGTTCTGGGCGCCATGCTGATGGGCGTTGGCGGCGCGGTCTTCGCCTTTAGCCGCGGGTCGATCGGGCCGACCACGTTCGACCACTTCTTTGCCACGTTCCTCTTCTGGGCGATGCTGATGGTTGGGGGCAGCGGCAACAACTGGGGCGCTGTCACCGGCGCATTCGTCGTGTGGGGTCTCTGGACGATCACGCTGCAATTGAACGGCTACGACCTGCCGAACATCCTGCAGAACCGCATCTTCTTCATCCGCGACTTCCTGGTCGGAGCGCTGATCGTCACGGTGCTGCTCCTCCGGCCGCGAGGTCTGATCCCGGAGGAACGCAGAGTCTCGCTCTGGCTGGACCGCCGTATGCGCAAGAGCGCACGCG
>JADFRJ010000154.1 GCA_022561355.1 Chloroflexota bacterium
CGCCCGACAGGATGAACGCGCGCGGACGCAGCCGCTCGATCTCCTCCTGAGGTACGTCGTACGGCAACACCTCGCAGTAGACGTGGCACTCGCGCACGCGGCGGGCGATCAGCATGCTGTACTGCGATCCGAAGTCGAGTACGACGACCGTCTCCGGCCGGGCGCGCTCCTCTTCCGGTGGCTTCGCGCGCTCGCCCTCGCGCTCGCGGGCGATCTCCAGATACGTCGATACCTCGAGGTCGCCGCTTGCTGAGACACGACGGCCTCCACCGTTGGCGGAGGCGTCTTTCGTGGTCGGCTCCTGGGCCATATAGCTCCTTGTGCGGGGTCTCTAGTGCTAAGCTAACAGCCGTGCCGCACGAGCGTCAAGAGATCGACGAAGAACTGCTTCAGCAAGCCGCCAGAATCCTCCGCGACGGCGGCCTAGTCGCCTACCCGACCGATACCGTCTACGGCCTCGCCGCCGATCCGGCAAACGCCGAAGCCGTGAGCAAGCTATCCGAAGCGAAGAATCGCGACCCATCTCAGCCGATGCCTTATCTCATCGCGAATGCGGGGATGGCAGCCGGCGTCGCACAAGGGATCCCGCCTGCTGCCCGAGACCTCATGCGGCCATTTTGGCCGGGCGGACTCACGATCATCCTACACAAAGCGCAAACTGTTTCGTCCAGGGCTAGCGCCGGTACGATCGGACTCCGCGTGCCGGACCACCCCGTCCCGCGCGAACTCTCCCGCCTCCTCGGCGGCCCGATTATCGGTACCAGCGCGAACATCGCCGGCGGGCCCGAACCGCTGTCGGCGGACGACGTGCGCCGCGCCCTAGGCGATGCGGTGGACCTGATCATCGATGGCGGTCGCTGTCAGGGCGATCGCCCATCGACGGTGATAGACTGCACGAGGGAACCCCCCAAGATAGTCAGGCTCGGCGCAATTTCCCGCGAGGAGATCGAGGATGTGCTGGGCAGGAAGGTGGCCGTAGATGATTGATGTCTTCGATGTGAAGAGCGAACTAGAGGGCTTCCTGATGGCGTACCAGGTGTCGCTCGCCAGGCTGCGCGCCTGCGTGGAGGGCCTCACGCCCGAACAGCTCAACTGGCGTCCGCCCGCAAGCGACGCCAACAGCATCGCGGTGCTCGCGAACCACACCATGGGCAACCTGCGCCAGAACGTCCTTGGCGTCGCCTGCGGCCTGCCCGACGACCGCGATCGCGACGCCGAATTCGTCAGCCGTGCGGACGATCCCGCTGCGCTGATACGACAGGCTCAGGAACTCTATGGCGAGATCGAAGCCGCGCTCGCGGACCTACCTCAAGCGAAACTCGATGAGCGCCTCGAGCACCCGCACCGCGGGCCAACGACCCGGCGGCAAGCGCTCCTCGTCGCCGCCCGCCACTCCGTAGAGCACATCGGCCAGATGGAGCTGACGCGCGACCTCGCCAGGCGTCGAATTCTGGACGGCGGCGCGACCGTCCAGCGCCTCCACCACGCCGCCGTCATCGTGCCAACCGACCGGTTAGCCGAAGCCCGCCGCTTCTATGGCGATGTGCTAGGGCTGCGGGAAACGGAACGGCCCGATGTGGACCTGGATTCGCCGGGCGCCTGGTACGGCCTCGGCGAGACCGAACTGCATATCCAATGTCGCGACGATGCCCCTGTGGACGAATCAGACCGGCACCCCGCCTTCATCATCGGCGATGTCGCGTTGCTGAAGGACCACCTGCGTGAACAAGGCGTCGAAGTGCTCGAGGCGCCCACGCTCATGGGACGCGAACGATTCTTCAGCCGCGACCCATTCGGAAACAGGCTGGAGTTTATGACGCTGCCGGAAGGCAACGCTGAGTAAGAGAATGCCGGCGGGGGTGGTGGTGCTTACGCGACCTGCTCGTCTTGCGCCTCGACGGTTGGTGCGGTGTCCACGAAATCGGCAGGGCGTTTGAAGAAAAGCCAGAGGCCGCTGACGTCACCAAGCGGTCCTGAGCGGGCCGCTGTGCTCGCCAACTCCCAGCCATGTTCCTCGTGAGTCGCAAGCGTATTGCGCAGCTTGTCGGTGAACCGTGCGTCCGTGAACACCGATGAGCGGCCAACGTACAGAACCATGTGCTTGTATGCCATCACTACCCTCAGTCTTAGCATCGGTTCAACCCGCCTTAATCTTGATAGGGCGCGGCCCCGCTAGCTGGGCAGACTCGGCTTCGCCATGTATAGTGGAATCCGTCACGAGTAAGACACACCTCTTCCACCGCTGATGACCGTATCGAAAGAATCAAGCGCCCGCGCTGCTCAACCGGTTCTTGCCATCATCGACCGCTATGAGCCGGCCGTCATGGCCGAACTGCACCGCGCCCTGGACGGCAAAACGAACCCACCCTACACACTCATGCGCTATCACTTCGGCTGGGAGGACGAGTCCGGCAGGTCGATCGAAGCTCGCAAAGGTAAGCTGCTTCGCCCGGCCCTGTGTCTCCTCGCTTGCGAGGCCCTGGGCGGCGACTGGCAGGCAGCGCTACCGGCCGCCGCCGCGTTGGAGCTGCTCCACAACTTCACGCTGATCCACGACGACGTCGAGGACGCCAGCGAGCAGCGCCATGGCCGCAAGACGATCTGGGCGGTCTGGGGCGAGGCGCAGGCCATCAACACGGGCGATGGCATGTTCGCCCTTGCCTATGCGACGCTGCTCCGCCTATCAGCGCTAGGGCACGATTCCGACCGCGTGCTCAAGAGCGTCCAGATGCTGGATGCCGCCACGCTCCTTCTCTGCGAGGGCCAACATCGAGATCTGGCGAGCACGAACGCGCACCGGCTCTCTACGCAAGGCTACCTCGACATGATCGAGGGTAAAACGGCGGCCCTTCTGGCCACCTCCTGCGGCCTCGGCGCCATGCTCGGCGGCGCAACAGACGAAGAAGTCGATGCCATAAGCGACTTCGGCCGTTGCACCGGGCTCGCGTTCCAGATTCAAGACGACGTCCTCGGCATCTGGGGTGACGCTGGCGAGACCGGCAAGCCCGCCTCCGACGACCTCATCGCCGGCAAGCAGTCGTATCCGGTCGTGTTCGGCCTCGCGCACTGCGAAGGCGCCCAGCGCGACCGACTCGTTGAACTGCTGGCGCAAGAGACGCGCGATGACAACGACGTTGCCGCCGCGCGAAAGATCCTCGACGATCTGGGCGTCCGCGAAGAGAGCGAGCGAAAGGCGCTCGAATATTCGGACGCGGCCATCGCCAGCCTCGACAAGCTCGGCCTTCAGACCAAGTGGCGTAACGAATTGGCGCGGATTGCTACCTTTGCGGCCCAGCGCAGCGCCTGATGCGCAAGAAGACGATCCGCGAGATCGACGTTCAGGGTAAACGCGTCCTCGTCCGCGTCGATTTCAACGTACCTATCGACGCCGGCCGCATTCTCGACGAGCTGCGCCTCACAACCGCCCTCCCGACAATCGAGTACCTTCGCGCTCAAGGCGCTCGCATAATCCTCTGTTCGCACCTCGGGCGACCCAAGGGAACCGTAGTCGAGTCGCTGCGGTTGGCCCCGATTGCCGCTCGCCTGAGCGAGCTGTTGAGCGTACCTGTCGCGGCCGCGAATGACTGCGTTGGCGCTGAGGCGGAGGCTGCCGTTGATAAGCTCACTAGCGGCGATGTCCTGCTGCTCGAGAACGTCCGATTCCACGTCGAGGAGGAAGCGAACGATGCGGCCTTTTCGCAGCGGCTCGCGAAGCTCGCGGACGTCTACGTCAACGACGCCTTCGGCACCGCGCATCGTGCTCACGCCTCCACCGAGGGCGTCGCCCACCACCTACCCGCCGTGGCGGGCCTCCTCATGGAACGCGAGGTCGACTTCCTGACCCGTGCTGCCGTCGAACCTGAGAAACCCCTTGGAGCCATCATCGGCGGCGCCAAGATCAGCGACAAGATGCTCTGTGTGCGAAACCTGCTCTCGATAGTCGACGTCCTCATCATTGGGGGCGGCATGGCGAACACCTTCCTCAAGGCCGCCGGCCACCCCGTGGGCGATTCGCTCGTCGAAGACGGCCAGCTCGGCACCGCCAGCGCCGTGATGCAGGATGCGGGCGAGCGCCTGCTCTTGCCATCCGACGTCGTCATTGCGGATGCCTTCGACGCCGATGCCCAAGCCCAGACCGTAGCTGTGGGCGAAGTGCCTAGTGACTGGCGGATCCTGGACGCAGGCCCCGAGTCGATCGCAGCTATTCGCGACTCATGAGGATTATCAGGATGTACTTGAAGAACACGACGATGGTGACGAACAGGACCATCGCAGCGGAGACGTGGGCCGTCGTCGGGTAGCGATTGAGGATGTTGCTGGTGTTGTAGAGCATGAAGCCCGCCATCAAGGCGGCGCCGAGGTAGCAGTACCAGATGCCGATGCTGAAGCCGAAGAGCATGCCGGCGATCGCGAGGCCCAACATGCCGAAGCCGAGCACGTAGAGGATGCCACCGAGGAAGTGGAAGGTCTTGCCGCTCTTGAACACGTAGAACGTGATGCCTGTGAAGGTCAAGGCGGTGATCATCGCCGCCTGTCCCGTTGATTCGCACCCTGGACGTGAACGATGTTGTCGCCGCACATCTCCACGATCCGCCAGGCGATCCGCTCACCGATGCGCCCGCCGACCTCCTTGATGCTCAGGTTGGAAGTGAAAACGATCGGGCGTTCGTCGCGGTGCCGCTGCCCGATGATCTGGTACAGCCGATCCTCCAGCCACCCGGAGCCGCTGATGTGCTCGGCGCCCAGATCGTCAAGGATTAAGAGCGATACGCCGGCGTACTTTTCCAACACCGCGTATTCGCTCGGACCGTCCGAACGGTTGTACGTGGATCGCAGTTCGGTGAGCAGGTCGGGGACTGACCGGAACAAGATGGTCGACGCGTCGGTAATAAGCCGCTCGTACGCATGGCCGACCACGAGCCCGGTCTTGCCGCAGCCGTACGGTCCCCAGAGATACCAGGATGACTTTGACCACACGTCCCGCGCATCTTCGTCTCCGGGGCAGCGGAGCGGATCTACATACACCGGTTGGAGGGGTGACGAGTCCAGCCGCCATTCACGGAAGAGGTTCGGAATCTCTGCGGTCTCATCCCAGATGTGCTCAACCCTGAGCCGTCTGCGTTCTTGCGCCTCTCGTTCCTGCTCGGCTTCGTATTCGAGACGACCCGCGATGCCCTCAGGGCAGGGGCAAAACGAGCTCGTTGCGAGTTCGTCGTACCGCCAGTGAATCTCCTCGCGCATCGGCCAGCCTAATCCGAGGCACCAGCAACCGTCCGGACGATCCGCCTGGATAGCGTCGCGTTCCTCACAAAGCGACAGCCTCTTCGCGAGGAAGGTGTCGTTTGGAGAGGCGCCCGCTGCCTGCCGGACGACTTCAGTAAGCGCCAAGTCGACCATCGACAGCCTGTTCGGGCCGGTCTGGGCCTCGCCGTACTGCGCCAGTGCGCTCGCCAGTGTGTCCATTCGATCCCTCCGGTCGGTTCACCCATGAGCGAAAGGTCCGCTCAACATCTCGATACTTTGCCTTGCCGGTCCCCGGCCACTTCCCGGCCAGAGCGTCCGCGGTCCGTTCCAGGTGTTGTTCAGAGAATCCCCGTTCTTCGGTCCATGCACACAGGGCTTCAACCCTTTCCGGCTTCAACGGTTTTGGTGCCGTGAGCCTCGCGAGCGTGCGCGCCCACGCTGGGTGTGTGTGGGGTGGGGTTCTATTCTTCTTCTCCCTCTTACTCTTTATCTCCTTCTGGTCAGTGACATCCTGTGACATGTCAGTGACGTTCCGTGACGCTACGTTTGAATTAGCTACGGGCAACGCCTCTTGATTATCGAAGTTGTAGAGGGTCGGCTTGCGACGCGCTGAACGCTGGAATCCGTTGTGTCTTTTTCCGTCAGTGACATGTAACACACCGTCAGTGACGTTGACAAGTCGGGCGGCGGTGAGTTCGGCAATGA
>JADFRJ010000155.1 GCA_022561355.1 Chloroflexota bacterium
TGATGGCTCCTCGCGATCTCGGTCGCCAGATCGAAGCCCCGATGTCCAGCAAGGAACTCAGCGCCCCACACGGTGTGCATCTTCATGAGGTCCCATTCCTCGTTCGAGAGCGCACCCGGCTTCGCAAGAACAGCCTCCGCGACCCGGATCTTGCCGATATCGTGCAGGACTGCCGCTAGACCGACCTGTTTTGCCTGTTCGGCGTCCCAGTTCAATTCTAATGCCAGGGCTTCAGCTAGCCATCGAACGGCCTGTAGATGCGTTCCCGTCGTCTGGTCGTGTGCTTCGGCGGAGGCCGCAAGCAGAACAACGGTGTCAGCCTGGGAAGCCGCCAGATTGGCGGTGGCCTCTTGCAGGCTTTCGACGAGGCCCGCTGTGCGGAGGATCGTAGCGATCTGCCCGGCCACTGTCACCAGGAGTTGCGCATCTGCCTGCGTAAAACCGCCGACATTCGCTCGTCCTGCCGCCACGCTACCCATTACCTGATCTTGCCACAGAAGCGGGACGACAAGGCCCGACGCGATGCCACCTTGTTCTAGGATCGCCCGCATGTCTTCGGGCAATCGGAGATCTTCCTGGATGTTGTCGATGATGATCGGGCGTTTGGTCTTCTCCAGGATGGGTCGCAACGGCTGGACGCCCCCGCGCCCCTGCCGGATCCACTCCTGCAGGTACGGGCCGTCGGCGAAGGCGTTCAACGCGACAACTTGGCCCTGCTCCTGGCCCCAGAGCACAATGTGGGCGCCAACGTAGCCTGCACTGTCGGAGAGTCGCTCTGCTACAACGCGCAGTTTATCTTCCAGGCTGCCCGCCGAGGCCGACAGCGGGACCAACTCTGCTACGAGACGCGATGCCTGGTCGATGACGCGCTCATCACGAAGCGAACTGGTCGCCGATATGGGACGTTGTCGCTTTGTAGCGTAGGTCGCGCTATCCGCCAGCCGGATCAGATCTTCACACGTTCCGGCCTCATCAGGGTGGAACGCGAGTCCGATGCTGATTTGGATGTCTATACTCGAACCCGTCTCGTCGTCTCTGAGGGCCGTTTCGCTCAGTGCATGCTGCACATGTTCGCGATACGCCTCCGCCGCGGCTCGGTCAGCGTCCGGCAGGATCACAACGAATTCGTCGCCTCCGTAGCGCCCGACGATCGCTCCGCCGGTCTGCAGCGCTTCAGCGACTGCGATGAGGACGGCATCGCCCAGCAGGTGGCCGTACGTGTCATTCACCGCCTTCAGCCTGTCGACGTCAGCCATCACGAGCGCCGCCCTCTGGTCGCCTCCGCGTTCGAGTACCAGTTCTAGCTCGTCGACGATGGCTGCGTGGTTCAGTACATTGGTGAGCGGATCGCGGCGTACCTGTTCGCGAAGCACTTCGTTCGCCTGCGCGAAGCGGCGTGACACGAACGCGCTCAACACAGCGGCTACGATGGCAACGAGGATGATGATCGCTATCGCTAGCTGGAGGCCACCGATGAATGCGTCCCTTCTCTGCGCTGCGAAGAAGGCGAACTCCTCCGCTGCGGAAAGGACTCCGACGATCACGACGCTGGAGCCGTCCTCGGCCTGGATGGGAACGGCGAGGACGATCTGTTCTGTTTCGTCATCGACGAACGAGATGGCGTTTCCTGTAGCGCCTGATTCCGTGACGACAGGGCGCTTTCGGTCGTCGGCCACGGTCTTCGCGTCCTCATCAAACACTTGGCGCACTGCAAGCTGGTATTCGCCGGTCGTCGCTTCGGGTGTCCAGACTTCAAAGGCCAGAAATGTGTTGTGGAAGGCCGATTGGTTGCCACCGTCCTCACCCGGCGTGTTCTCTGCGGTGGTGTCGGTCAAAACGTCATCAACAAGGTTGAGTGCGTTAGGTCCAGCAGCGTCCAAAAACGTCATCGCGGTGTTTCCATACGCGATTGCGCGCTCCCCAAGCTGCTGGCGGATGGCGGCGTCGTAGGATTCGCTGACGCTCCGGCTATGGAGCAGCACGACGCCCGCGGAGAGCACGCCGGCCATCAGCACCAAGCCGACCGTTAACGGTACAACCCTATGCGCAAACGACATGAACAATCGCGTCCAAAGCGCGCTCCCCCAGATACACTAGGAAACTTCCCTACGTGAGTATCGGCAGCTTGGCCGGTCCGACTGAGTGCTTCGAGGCGTAGGAGGCTGTGCTTCTATCCGCCGTAGGTGCGTATCCGCGTTGGAACGATCTCGAGCAGGCGCAAGGTAGCGCTATCCGCTACCCACTTAGCGACCGTCATCTTGTGCTCTTCGTTGGTCATGTCCCAGTAACGGTCCGCAAGCCGCTTGGCCAGCTCCGCCGCGCCCTCCTCACGGACCTCGACCTGGCCGTCGATCGCGACCCAGTATTCTTGCTCGCCGACGTTGTTGACGACGAGCAGCGAGACCCGTGGGTCTCGCTCCAGGCGGTCGACCTTCGGCGAACCGGCGCTCGTGAACACTCTGGCATGCGAGCCGTCCCACTCGAACCAGACGGGTACCGAGATGGGCCACCCGTCCCCGCCGGCCGACGACAAGATGCCGATGCGTGTCGCAGCGAGGAAGGCGTCTCGGGCCGCGTCGGTCATCTTGGTCATGCGAGGAACCTCCAGCTAGCGGGCGCGTCTTGGACCCTTGACGGCCAGCCCTATGCCTAGGCCGGTTTGATGTTCTGGTTCTGGCTGAAGAAGTTGGTCGGATCGTACTTCTTCTTCAGGTCGGCCAGGCGCCCCTGGCTCACGCCGTAGGCTGCGCCAACGCGATCGTCCTCATCATCGGGCATGAAGTTCACGTAGACACCGCCAGTCGCGAACGGCGCTGCGCCATCGAACGCTCCTCGCGCCCAGGCGATCCCTGCCGCGTCTTCGGCTGCCGTCTCCCAACGGCCGTGGACGTTCATGACGTAGTTGGCGTCGCGATGAGAGTAGGCCATCGCGTCCGGCGCGACGCGCGACGTGGCGCCCCCCAAGCAGGCGATGAAGACTTCGCAGTGGCCTGTGGGAACCTTGCCAGCGTTCTCCACAACCACGTCGATCAGTCCGTCGCTGATCTCGGTGAAGTTGTGCGACTTCCAGTAATTGCGGAAGCCTGGCGTCAGCAACGGGTCGAAGGCCTGCTGCCACGCCGCGAACGGCTGGACGCCGACATGCTCGCCGACCGGGTCACCCCACTCCCTGATGGGCGCAATCGCCTTCTCGCCCTCTTCCGGGTCGCCGACCCAGCAGATCGCGAAGATGATCACGTCCGTGCCGTGGACGTCCTCGGGCAGGAAGGGTAGGGGCGGTGCCTTGCGCAGAACGGCCCAGACGTTCAGCTCCTCAGGCATCGTCTTCGTGAAGGCGGCGTACTTCTTGAGCGCTTCCTTGGCCTGCGACTGTGGCAGCACAATGAGGCCACTGAGGAGGTCCGGCCCAACCTGGTGCAGCCGGAACTCGAACTGCGTGACGACACCAAAGTTGGCGCCTCCTCCGCGGAGCGCCCAGAAGAGGTCTGAGTTCTCATCTTCGCTGGCGTGCAGCTCCGAGCCGTCCGCGGTAACCACATCTGCTGATACGAGGTTATCGATCGTCATGCCGTACTTGCGGCTCAGCCAGCCAAAGCCGCCGCCCAACACAAGGCCGGCGATGCCCGTAGTCGAGTTGATGCCCGTGGGCGTCGCTAGTCCGTGGGCCGCTGTTGCGGCGTCTAGGTCGCCAAGGGTCGCGCCCGGCTCGACGAACGCGCGCTTGGCGCCCGCGTCCACGCGGACGCCCTTCATCTGCGATAGATCGATCATCAGGCCGCCATCGCAGACGGCCTTGCCCGCGATGTTGTGTCCGGCCCCGCGCACCGTGACGAGCAGGTCGTGCTCGCGGGCGAACTTGACAGCCGTGACGATGTCGGACGCCGACGCGCACTGCACGATCAGGCCCGGCCGCTTATCGATCATCGCGTTCCAGATCGCTCGCGTCTCGTCGTATGTCGCGTCGTCTTGCTGGATGAGCTTGCCCTGTAGTCCGGATGACAGCGCCCCGACGGCGGCATCATCCAGTGTTTGGCTTCCTCCTGAAGTTGTGGCTATCTGTACGCCGGCCATGTCGAACTCCTTTCGTTTGCTTCTGGATGGATGGTTGGTTCTGTTGCTTCTGGTTGAGTGTTTGCTGACAAAAGCGTTCTATTGATGGGCCATGTTACCCGTAATCGTGCAGCATGTCAAGTATTCAATAGATATATTGTAGTATAAGTTCATAAGCTTTTCGACTGAACCTTTGGCGAGTCAGTCAATTGCTGGCGTGAATGAGAGTACGCGTGGGAGGGACTCGCCTCTGAGGCGGACGTTTGACCGTTCTCGAAGGCGCTACTCCGTCTGTAGGAAACTGCGGCGCCAGTCTAACGCACCAGCACTTCGAACTCGTACTAGGTGCCTGATTCGAGCGGACTTGGTTCGGAAGGCTAGACCAGGTCCACGTCCATGCGGATCTCGACGAGGGCTAGGGCGCGCCTCCTGTTCCGCTCTCCGCCAGCCGCTCGAAGGCCGTGCCTGGCCCGTCCGCGAGTCGTGATCGAATCTGCTCGGCGCACTCCTGCGGGCTGAGTTGGGAGGTGTCGACCTCCAGGTCGTAGATGCCGGGCTTGTGGACCTCTTCCTGCCACAGCTGCACAGGCGGCGGGATCTGGTCGTCGGGCGTGCTAACGGCGTATCTGCCGGGCGGGCCGGCGTCGCGCCGATTCATAATCTCCTCGATCGGGCAACGCACGCCGACGAACAATACAGGCAGTCGCGCGAGCCGCTTGGCGCATTCGGACAGCAGCGTGGGATGGAACGCGCCGTGGAGACCACCCTCTACGATCACGTTGAGGCCCAGCTTGCTATGTGCGGCGACTGAGTCGTACATAGCGAAGTAGAGGATGGGAACGAGCGGCTCCAATTCCAGGTTATCGCCGCCTTTCTCCGGTCCCGGACCTGGCCGCAGACCGACCCCGGGCTGCAATCGCTTAGGCGTGACGCCTCTCGCGAACACGTCCACGCCCAGGTTCATCCAGACGCCCTCGAACGAATCCTGGATGACGCTGACGATGCTGGACTTGCCGGCGCGAGGTGCGCCGTTCAGGATCACGATCTGGCCAGGTGCTGGCTGCTCTTCCATGGCCGCTCCTCTAGCTTGACTGCTCGAACGCAGGACAGCCGGACTGAAGCGCCAGCGCTTTGGGACGGTTCTTATAGTCTGCGCTCGGCTTCGTTGATAGGAATGTCGTTCGCGCTCATGTCGCGCCTTCGCATGAGCCCGTTTTCGTCGAACTCCCAGTGTTCGTTTCCGTGCGTGCGATACCACTGTCCTGAGGCATCGTGCCACTCGTACTCGAACCGTACGGAGATATGATTCCCCGAGTAGGCCCAAAGCTCCTTCATCAGCTTATAGTCCAACTCTTTGGCCCATTTGCGCGTCAGGAATTCCCTGATCGCTTCTCTGCCGGTGAAGAACTCGTCGCGATTTCGCCAATCCGAGTCCTCTGTGTACGCCTTCGCGACCACGTCAGGGTCACGGCTGTTCCAGGCATCTTCCGCGGCCTGTACTTTGGCGCGCGCCGTCTCCTCCGTGAACGGCGGCACAGGCGGCTTAACCTCGGCTACCATGAGTATGGCTCCTTCCTCCCGTTGGCCTTGTCTGGCCGGCCTCAGCGTTGTGAGCGATAGTGTACAGCTTGCGTGGCGGTCATCAACGGACCCGCCAGTCGACGCAAGTTCCGCTACTCCAGCGACACTCCGCCGTAGCTGATGCCGGTCAGGTGGCTCATCTCTCGCTTCCACGTGGTGAGGTCATCTAATGAGAACTCGTTTACATGCCGATGGCCGCAGGCCCTCGCCATCACCTGCATCAGCTCGGTAGAGGCCTGGAAGAAGTTGCTCAGCCGCTGGGCGGATTCTTCGACGATAAGCCGGGCGCGCAGGTGCGGCTGCTGCGTCGCGATG
>JADFRJ010000156.1 GCA_022561355.1 Chloroflexota bacterium
GCGCGGACATCGCCATCGGCAGCCGCATCCGGCCTGAGGGCGGCGATATGCGAGCCTCGCAGCCGGCCTGGCGTCGTGTTGGCGGCAGGCTGTTCGCCCTCCTCCGCCGCCGCCTGCTGCTGTCGGATATCGAGGACACGCAGTGCGGGTTCAAAGCGTTCAGCAGGCCGGCGGCGCAGGCCATCTTCTCACGCCAACAGCTAAATGGCTGGGCCTTCGATGCGGAGCTGCTCTATCTGGCGCATCGCCTGGGGTACAGCGTCGTCCAGGTGCCGATCGAATGGCATCACGTCGAGGGATCACGATTCAAGCTCGGCGCGGGCTCCGCGTATCGTGAGGTGCGCGACCTGGTGCGCGTCCGCTGGCTGCATCGGGGGCTAACCTCGGGCGATTAGGAAAATCAAATACAAACATTGACAGTTGAGCAACTGTGCAAGTATAATCTCTTGCATGGGAGCAAACGCACAGGTCGCGGACCGAGCCGGCGACGCCCGTAACGAACCAGTTGCGACGGTTCGTAGCTCGCTGATTGAGCGATCGACCGCAGCGGACGTGGCGGACGTCTTCCGCGTCCTCTCCGATCCGACGCGCGTCTCCATCATCCATGCCCTGTCGCTCGGCGAACTCTGCAACGGCGATCTCGCCGATGTGCTCGGCATCTCTGAGTCGGCTGTCTCGCACCAGATGCGGGAGCTGCGGCTGATGAAGTTGGTGACTGCCGATAGGCGTGGCCGGATGGTCTACTACCGTCTCACCGACACGCACATCCAGCACATCTTTCAGGACACGCTTCGGCACGTGCAGGAGGACGCCTGAGCGATGAGAAGGAACGTGTCGGACGGTCTGAACGAGGCGCGCTCGTTGAACCGGAGCGCACTGGCGGTCGCGCTCGTGATCGCGCTCGCCATCGTGGGCGTCGAGGTAGCCGGTGGCATCTTCACGAACAGCCTCGCCCTGTTGGCTGATGCGGGCCATATGGTCTCTGACGTGCTCGCGGTCTCGATTGCGCTCTTCGCGATCTGGCTGGCGAGCCGCCCAGCCAGCGCCCAGCAGACGTTCGGCTTTCACCGGGCGGAGGTGTTGGCTGCCGCCGCCAACGGCGTCATGCTGCTGCTTGTCGCCGCCATCGTCTTCTGGCAGGCTGCCCTGCGCTTCTCCGACCCGCCGGACGTCAGCAGCGCGCCGATGCTCGGCATCGGCTTCGTTGGCCTCGTCGCCAACGTGGCCAGCGCGGTCATCCTGCGCCGCCGCCAGAGCGAGAGTCTCAACGTCCGCGGTGTCTTCTACCACGTGCTCGGCGACCTGGCAGGCTCAGTCGGCGTGATTGTGGCGGGAGTCATCATGCTCACCACCGGCTGGTTCCTCGCCGACCCGTTGGTCAGCGTCGCGATCGGACTGCTGATCGTGCTCGGCGCTGTCCGCCTCTTGCGAGAGTCGCTGACCGTGCTGCTGGAGACCGTGCCGAGCCACATCGAATCAGCGAAGGTAGAACGCGCGCTGACGGAAACGGAAGGTGTGGTAGGGCTGCACGACCTTCACATTTGGACCGTCACGTCGGGGCTCGTGGCTCTCAGTTGCCACTGCGAATTGACGGGCGAACGCGATTCGGACCAGGTGCTTGCGGAGCTGTGCGACATGCTCCACGAGCGTTTCGCGATTCACCACGTGACGATTCAGCCTGAGGTCGTGAGGCTTCATGGTGGAACGGGCGATCACTCGCTGCCGCGCTGCACGAGCGAAATCGGGCACCAGCACAGGCCGGCGGAGCTGGCGTCTACTGAACGCTAGGACGCGAGCGGGCGATCAACACCACCCCCACGACGCCCGCCAGGACCAAGGCCAGCACGCCGGCGCCGATCAGGAATCGCACAAGTCCATCCCGCCTGGCGCCATCGATCTGAGATGTGGCGTCTCGCGCTAGCCGCTCTGATTTCGAGAACTCCGCGGCGGCGAAGGCGTCCGCGGCTTCGCCTAACGCCGCGTCTGGGTCTCTGCCGACTAGGCCGATGTCCGTCCAGAAGTCGCGCGGCTGGCGGACCCGCTCCCTGGCATCGATGTAGGTCTGGAGCGCTCGTTCCGCGGCCGAGAGGAGGCCCTCCGCCTCGTCGAATTCCCACTCGCCGATGAGCTGGCCGATGCGCGCAGGCAGTCCGAACCCGGCCCCCTGGGCGTCCGGCCGGAGCGCCTCGAGCCGATCCTGTAGGTCACGGCGCTGCTCTAGGGCGGGGCCATACGACGCGGGGAAGACCGCGTCGAGGAAGAGTCCGTCCAGGCGCAGGCCGCTCGCCTCTTCTAGCAACCCCAGGTACGTTTCGCTGTCGATACCACCGCCGAGCGTATTCGCTTCGGCGTTCGCGGCCTGCAGCGCGTCCAGCCCGGCTGTTGCAACCAGCACCTCGATAAAGGTACGGGATTTGTAGTAGCCTGTCTCCTCGATAAGAAGCTCATCCTGGCTGGCGCCGATCAGGTGGTGGCTCCGTCCCCAATTGTCGAGTTGGAGGTCCGCGATCACGGGAGGTGTCAGGGACTCGTGTCGTTCCACGAGAGCGGGCAGCGACTCCGCCGCGCGTTCTGACATGAACTCAGCTAGCCCCTCGGCGATCCAGCGGCTCTCGAACGGCTGCGTCCAGAGGTGCGCCAGCTCGTGCAGCGCCACGACATCGCCGGCCAGCGGCGAGATGCCGATCACGCAGCTATCGAACAGGCAGCCGAACGTCCCCTCGTAACCGGCGATCTGCTGGCGGCCCCGTTCCGCGATCTCCAGTTCCAAAGGCCCCTGATACGCCGCGCCGAAGAGCTCTTCAAGCACGGGTAGCGCCGCCTCCGTCAGCTCGCGCATGTGGGCGGCCCACGCCTCCTCGCCCGGGAAGTGGCGGAGCGTGACCACGAGGTCGCCCGCGGCCAGCGGCACGGAGAAGCTGGAGCTGTTCAGCACCCCGGCCCGCGCGACCTCCACGAACGCGGCCACTTGCACGAATTCGGAGGCGCCACAGGAGAAGACGCCGCCGGGCGTTACTGGACAGTCGACCGCTTCGACGGTCACCTCCCAATTAGGGTCGGAGGGCGTGGTGATACGCACCTCCGACCTGTCGCCGCTCGCAATGGCGGGAAGGAAGATATAGCTGTCGGTGGCGAGCAGCGCGGTGTCACGCCCTGCAACCAAATCGTACGTCAGCTCGAACGCATACGTCTCCTCGTAGTAGAGGCGCCGGTCGAACGTTACTTCCGCGATGTCGATCGGCCCCTCGCCAGAGCTATCGATATCGATGCTCAGCGCCACGCCCGCCGGGCCGGTCGCTCGTACCAGCGTCGCGCCGCGCAGGATTGGCACGGTGATGCTCGCGTAGTAGGAGACGCTACCGGAGTCGCCGCGGAGAGTGTCAGGGTCGTTGTTGTCCAGCGAGACCTGCCACGACACATGAACTGGGCCCTGATCGGGCTGGATGTCGTACGTCACTTGGCTTGAGATGTGAAGCAGTTCGTCAGCGAACGCTGTGGGCGCGTCCGCGCTGAGCCAGGCTGGGAGCAGGAAGACTGACGTTGCCAGGGCTGCGACGGCATAGCGCATCATGCTCTTCCTATTATCGGTGACGTACAAACGTTTGCGTCAATTCTGGGCTGCTGATAGACTTGAATCCGCCGGCAGCAACCTCGCCCAGAATCAAGCCGGCGGACCGCACGGGCCCAGGCCCGGAGGTACGATTGAGCCCGACTCTTCGTGAGTCTTGCGGCGTGTTCGGGGTGTTTACACCTCATGAGGACGTCGCCAGGATTGCCTTCTACGGTCTCTACGCGCTACAGCATCGAGGGCAAGAGAGCGCGGGGATCGCCTCAGCTAACGGCAGGCATCTTTACGTTAAGACCGGCATGGGCCTGGTTTCACAAGTCTTCGACGAAGACGACCTCTCGGCGCTCCCCGGCCATATGGCGATTGGCCACAACAGGTACTCTACCACCGGCTCAAGCGGCTTAGAGAACGCGCAGCCCTGCCTGATCGGGGTCGCGGACAATACGCTTGCACTCGGCCACAACGGCAACATTGTCAACGCGGAGGTCCTCCGCTCAGACCTGGAAGAGCAGGGCATTGAGTTCAGCACTGGAACCGACTCCGAGGTCATCGCTCAGACGCTCGCGACGGCGCCGGGCACCTGGGAGGAGCGCTGGTCGCACATGATGCGACGCCTCATCGGGGCGTATTCCCTCGTCGTGCTGACGACCGAGGAGTTGATGGCCGCCCGCGACCCGATGGGCAACCGGCCGCTCTGCCTGGGCAAGCTTGATGGTGGCTGGGTCGTCGCTTCCGAGACCTGCGCGCTCGACCACATCGGAGCTACGTTCGTGCGCGAGCTTGAACCGGGAGAGGTCATACGCATCACGGAGGACGGCGTCGAGAGCTTCCAGGCCGCCGAGCCGAAGAGCGCGTTCTGCATCTTTGAGTACGTTTACTTCGCGCGGCCGGACAGCGTGATCGGTGGGAAGCTCATCTACCCGGTGCGGATGAAGCTGGGCGCGCAGCTCGCGCGCGAGCATCCAGTGGACGCGGACATCGTCATCGGCGTGCCGGACTCCGCGACCGCCGCGGCAGTCGGCTACTCGCAGGAGTCGGGTATCCCCTTCGTCGAGGGGCTGGTGAAGAACCGCTATGTGGGCCGGACCTTCATCGAACCCGATCAGCGTATCCGCGAGATGGGCGTCCAACTCAAGTACAACCCGCTGCCGGAGCTGCTGGAAGGCCGGCGCGTTGTCCTCGTGGACGACAGCATCGTCCGCGCCACGACGACGCCGCCAGTCGTGGCGATGTTGCGGAAGGCTGGCGCGAAGGAAGTGCACATGCGCATCACGTTCCCGCCGATCACCTCACCGTGCTTTTTCGGCATCGACTTTGGGACCCGCTGGGAACTGATCGCCGGACGCCTGAACGAGGTCGAGGAGATCCGCCAGTACATCGACGCCGATTCGCTCGGCTACATCAGCGTGGACGGCCTGATCGAGGCTGTCGGCGAGCCCAAAGACAAGTCCTGTCTAGCCTGCTTCACCGGCGATTATCCGGTACCGGTGCCACTACAAATGGACAAGCTGGCTCTGGAGCCTGCGGGAGGCGGCGACCGCCGCGAGTTCGTGCGGCTGGAATCCGTGCCGTCTCTCTCTCGTCGCCCGTGACCGCGCCGTGACCGCCAAGAACGGTCGGCCGGCCCTCACCTACCTCGACGCTGGCGTCGACCTCGACGCGAGAGCCAAGTTTGTCGAGCGCCTCGGACCGATCGCGAAAGCCACGCACGGCCCGCAGGTGCTCTCGGGCATCGGGCCGTTCGGCGGCATGTTCAAGCTTGGCGGCTACCAGGAACCCGTGCTCGTTTCGAGCACGGACAGCGTTGGTACTAAGGTCAAGATCGCATCGCTGCTCGGCCGCTTCGACTCGATCGGCATCGACCTCGTCAACCAGAGCGTCGACGACATCATCACGACGGGCGCAGACCCCCTCTTCTTCCTCGACTACATCGCGTCGTCGTCGCTCAGCCTCGATGAGAAGACAGCGCTGGTGCAGGGCGTCGCGACTGCCTGCGGCGACGCGGGCTGCGCGCTGATCGGCGGCGAAACCGCCGACATGCCGGACGTCTACGCGCATGGCGACCTGGACTTCGTGGGCTTTGTCGTCGGTGCGGTCGAACGCAGCGCCATCATCGACGGTTCTACGATCGAAGCGGGCGATGCGCTGCTCGCGCTGCCGTCGAGCGGCCTCCACACGAACGGCTACTCGCTGGTGCGGCGCGTCTTCTCTGTGGCCATCGACGAAGACGCCGCCGCGGAGCGCGCGCGGTTGGAACGCCACGAGCCGGACCTCGGCACGACGCTCGCCGATGCGCTCCTCGTCCCGCATCGCTCGTACGTCGCGGAGGTACAGAC
>JADFRJ010000157.1 GCA_022561355.1 Chloroflexota bacterium
ATCGATGCCTGCCATGCGGAACCAGAGCCAGGGGTGAACCTCCTCCAGCTCGGACGGCTCGCCGGCCAGCGTGAATACGTCTCCGTCGCCGGTCGCGTCGATGACGCTGTCGCAAGCCACAGCGTGGCGGCCCGCCTTCGAGGTGAAGACGACGTGCGTGATGCGATCACCATCTCGGACGATGTCCGACGCCCAGCGGTGGTACAGCAGCCGGACTCCCGCTTCGGCAACCCACTCGTTCGCCACGAATTTGAACTCCTCCGGGTCGTACGCGACGGAGTAACGCACCTTGTGGGGGGCCGCGCCCCAGACGAGGCCCATGCGCTGGTAGCGCTCGATCAGCTCGTCGTTAGCCTCGCCCCACTCGCTGCGTGGCGGAGAGAAGCAGGCATCGCGCGCCTCCAGCCGCTCGACCAGCTCCTGGCAGAGCCCCGCGACGACCTGACGCCCCGCGCCGTCGTCCAGCGTCAGCAGCAGCACGATCAGGCCACCGGACGCGAGCCCGCCCAGATAGCCGTAGCGCTCGACGAGCATGACGTCCGCGCCCTGACGCTTCGCGGCGATGGCGGCCGCGAGGCCGGCCGCGCCACCTCCGACGACAAGCACGTCGCAACGGTCGATGACGGGCACCCGCTGTTCGGGCAGGAGCACGCTGTCGGAGCGCCCAGTCATGCGGGCGATCCGATGGCTGTGGCTTTCGGCGTCCTGATGGACAGGAGCAACAGCAACACCGCCGCGGCGAGTCCGGTGGCCGCGCCTACCACGAACGGCGCCGCGGGCGATATCTGGTCCCAGAGCACTCCCGCCAGCACGCTCGCCACCACTGCCGTCAGCCCGATCGTCGTGTGGTACAGCCCCAGAAACGCGCCTCGCCTCTCCGAAGGCGCGGCGTCCGAAATCAGCGCGCGGGCCACGCCTTCGGTCAGCGCCATCGCCAAGCCGTAGGCGGCGAAGAGGGGCCAAACAGCGCCGGTCCCGTCTGTCATCGCGAAGCCTAGGTAGACGAGGCCGAACACGAGAAATCCGGCCGCCAGAATGGGCCTCTGCCCAAACCTGTCAGCGGCCATCCCAGCCGGGAACGACAGCAGCGTGTACGCGATGTTGTACACCACGTACGCGAGAATGACCGCTGTTAGCCCCAGCCCGAGATCGCTGGCTCTCAGCAGCAAGAAGGCGTCGCTGGAGTTGCCAAAGGCGAAGAGAAAGCTGATCCCCAGAAACAGCCAGTAGGTCGCCGGGGCGCCACTGAAGTCCAGCTTCATACGTCCGGGGTTTCGTTGCGGCACGCTTCGCGTTCGCTCGCGGGCGACGCGCACTAAGGCCACGCTCGCCAAGGCGGGCAGCACGGCGATGAGGAAGATGAGCCGCAGGTGTCCCTCACCCAGCGCGGCCAGCAGGCCCAGCCCCACCAGCGGGCCGGCCACCGCGCCGGCCGTATCCAAGGCTCGATGAAAGCCGAACGCCCGGCCACGAGTGCCGGCGCTCGACGAGTCCGCGATGAGCGCATCGCGCGGCGCCGTCCGAGTGCCCTTGCCCAGCCGGTCGCAGACTCGGGCGAACAACGCCTGCGGCCAGACGAACGAAAGCGCCAGCAGCAGCTTGCCCACCGCGGAGAGCGCGTAGCCGGCAGCGATCAGGGGACGGCGCCGCGGCAGCCTGTCGGACCAGGCCCCGGAGGCCACTTTCGATAGGCCCGCGGTTCCTTCCGCGATGCCCTCAATCGCGCCAAAGAGCACAACCGGCGTGCCCAGTGTGATGGTGAGGAAGATCGGCAGCATCGGATAGAGCATCTCTGTAGAGAGGTCCGTGAAGAAGCTCACCCATCCCAGGACGAACACGTTTCGCGAGACGCCCCGTACCGGGGACGGTTCCGCGGCTAGCTCGGGTTGAATTGCCTGAGACGTATCGCCCACGGCTAGACGGGGCGGGCCACGCCGTAGATCTCGGGCGTGCCGGGCGCGGCCCGGAACTGCTCCACCCACTCGATGCGCAGACCGGCGTCTTCGATCGCCTGCTGCGTGCGGCGGTTGGGGTGGCAGCCAGCGCCGAACCAACGCCAGACCGGCGTGATCGCGTCCTGCACGGTGCCCCAGAAGCGGCTGTCGTCGTTGCGAATGTGCTCCCAAAAGCGAAACGTGCCGTTGGGCCGAAGCACGCGGCGCACCTCCGCGAAGGCCTCCGCTTGGTCGCGTACGCTGCAAAAGACGAGGCTGGCCACCACATGATCGAACGACGCGTCCTCGAACGGCAGCTCCTCCGCTGCCGCCTGCCTGAGCTGGATGTTCGTGTTGCCGAGCTCCGCCAGCCGCTTGTGCGCCCGCTCGATCATGTACGGATCGGGCTCGATCGCGATGACGCGAGCGTCCTCCGGGTAGTAGGAGAAGCTGGCGCCTGTGCCCACGCCGATCTCGAGGACATCGCCGCTCGCTTCGCCCATGATGCGAGGCCGGATCTTCGGACCGTGGGCGCGTTCGCTCACGGCGCCCGTGCGGTCCCAAAGAGCGGCGAACCAGCGGTGGCCCTTCTCCTTAGCCGGGGTGGTCATCGCAGAGAGAGTGTAGCAGGCTGCTACACCAAACCGACGAGCGAGTATCCGCCATCGACCTGCAGCACGTGCCCGACGATCATCGAGGCGTCAGCGCCGCAGAGGAAGGCGACCGCGGCGGCAACCTCTTCCGGCTTCACGAGCCGGCCCGCGGGGGCCACCTCTTGATAACGATCGAGCAGTTCGCTCGCTATCGCGCGGATGCCATCGCTGCCATCGACCAGGCCGGACGCGACGGCGTTGACGCGGATGCCGCGCGGGGCAAGCTCAACCGCCAGGTAGGTGGTGAGCGACGCGAGCGCGCCTTTCGAGACGGCGACGGGAGCGTAGCGCGGCATGTAGCGCTCAGAGCCGGGGGTGTGCAGGTTGACGATCGCGCCTCCCTGAGTCATCAGCCTGGCCGCCTCTTGCGAGCAGAACCACGGCCCAAAGAGGTTGACGTCCATGGTGTGCTTGAGGTGCTTCGGCAGCGATTCGACCGCCCCGCGTGGCCGTTCGAGGCCGCGAGCGGCGCTGTTCACCAGCACATCGAGGCGGCCAAACTCGCTCTGCACGCTTTTGAACAGCTCGACGATCTCGTCGCGCTCGCCCATGTCGGCCTTCATCGCGACGGCGCGGCCGCCGAACTCCTCCGCGTCGCGAGCGGTCGCTTCCGCGTCTTCGCCGCTGCGGGAGTAGTTGACGACGACGTCCGCGCCAAGCTGCGCGAACTTCAACACGCAGGCCCTGCCGATGCCCCGGCTGCCGCCGGTGACGGCCGCGACCTTCCCCGCGAACGGTTTCTCTGCCATGGGGAGAGTATGCGAGCTTGCGCTGGCACCCGCAAGCCGCCCGCAATCCGCCGCGCCGTGTTAGGCTTTCCGAACGATGGCTCTAACCGGAAAGGTCGCATTAGTGACGGGCGCTTCGGGCGGCGGCATGGGGCGCAGCATTGCGCTGACGCTCGCTCGCGAAGGCGCCGACATCATCCTGAACTATCGCAGCAACGAGGAACGGGCGCGGGAGGTCGCAGCGGTGATCGAATCGTTCGGGCGGAGCGTCCTCATCCACCAGGCCGATACCGAAGACCCTGACGCCGTGCAGGCGATGGTCCAGGCCGGCGAGGCCGAGTTCGGCCACGTGGATATCGCGGTCTGCAGCGCCGGCGGCAAGTGGAAGCCACAGGACTTCGTCGATATCGAGCCCGGCCACTGGCGAGCAGTCATGCGAGGCGAGGTCGACTCCGCCTACGGGCTGATCCGCGCCGCCCTGCCCGGCATGCGCAAGCGAGGTTGGGGGCGCATCGTCATGATCGGCGGGTTGCGCGCCGACGAATGGCCGTACGGGCCGCCGGACGGGCCGCTGGACTACCCGCTCGGCAAAGCAGCCCGCCACTGGCTCGCGCGCACGCTCGGCCCTCGCGAGCGCCCCAACGGCATCACGATCAACGCGGTCGCGCCCGGCCCGATCGAGCACGTCGAACTGGAAGAGGCGCTGCGGATGGTGCATCAGGGCCCATCAGGCGAGATCACACCGCAGCACGTCGCCGAAGTCGTGGCTTTCCTGTGCTCAGAGCCTGCCGCTCACGTTAGCGGCGCGGTGATCCCGATTCGCGGCAGCGACGAAGTCTAGGCTTGCGGCGCTGACGGACAACCCGTACGCTTACATCCCCATCTCTGGAGCACGGAAGCCCATCGACGCGTATCTCATGGAGGAGCAGTAGGAGGCATTAGTATGCCGAACAAACACTTCTGGGCGGGCTTCTCCATTGTGGCGATCTGGATGGCGGTGCTCTTCGTAGGCATCTACGGAGCGGACTTCACGACGGAGACCGCGTCAGGTGATGTCACGTCGGTACCGGTCGTCTGGGGCACTGCGCTGTTCGCGACGATCGCGACGATCTTCGTGGCGTGGCGCGGTTTCAAGGACGATCCCTAGCGGAACAGATCTCTTTCTGGGTCGCGGAGCAGTTCGTCCGCGGTGCCCGACCCCTGCGGGTATTCGTAGCCGCGAATGACGGCCACGGGCATCCGCGAGAGCTTGCCGTGCATCAGTTCCGATGCGGCCGCCAGCTCATCGGCGACAGCCATCTGCGTCACCTTGATCTCATAGCCCGCCGGGTCCACTTGGCCGGCGTAGTCCACGATCGGCAACATGCCGGCGACGCCAATCGCGAAGTTCACGTGCCCTTCGCGCCACGGACGGCCAAACGTGTCGGTAATGATCACGGCGGGCGCGGCGCCGGTCGCCTCTTCGATCCGCTGCCGCACCTGCTCGGCCGAGCCGTCCGGGTCCTCCGGCAACAGCGTGACGGTGCCGATCTTCTCCACGTTCGACGAATCGACGCCCGCGTTGGCGCAGATCAACCCGTGCTTCGTCTCGCAGATCATCACGCCGTGGTCCATGCGGACGATGCGGGCGCTCTCGCGCAGCACGATCTCCACGAGACGCGCGTCCTTCTCCCAACGTTCCGCGATCTCCATGGCGAACACGCCCGGCTCGACGTCATCGAGGTCGACGATGCGGCCCTCGGCCTTCGAGACGACCTTCTGCGTGATGACGACGATGTCGCCCGACTGGAACGCGAGGTCCTGGTCCGTTGCGGCTTTGAGGATCAGAGCCGTCAGGTCGTCACCGGGGCGCACTTCCGGAATGCCATCGAGGCCGATGATGCGGACTTCATTCGCCATCAGAGGCCCGCGATCCGCACGCCTGTGGTCTTCTTGTAGTTGCGGTTCACCGACACGAGCAGCGCCGTGATGCCCTCCACGTAGCGAGCGTTCGCGAGCACGCCGCCATCGACGGCGCGTATGCCCGCGATCTCTTCGGAGAGCGTCATGACCGTCTGTTTCGCGTCGTCATCGTCGCCGCAGACGATCACGTCCTGATCGAGCGCCGAGCCGTCCTTCCAGAGCTTCGCCGCTCCCAGGTTCTGAAACGCGCCGATCACGCGCGCGTCCGGCAGGAGCGCCTGCGCCTGCTCGGCGGCGGAGCCTTCGGGCAGAGCGACGATCGAGGCGCGCCCTCCCGCGAACTCCATCGGGACGCCCGTGCTCACCACGACCTTGCCCTTGACGAGGTCGTTCAGCGCCGGCAGCGAGGCGGGCTGCGCAGTGTGCGGGACGGTGAGGACGATCAGGCCGGCGTCCTGGGCCGCGTCCGCGTTCTCGACGCCCCGGACGGTCGCGCCGGCCGCGTGTCCCGCGACCTCGACCGCGGCCTCAGCCGCACGCTCCGCCTTGCGCGACCCGATCGTGATCTGGTGGCCGGCGAGCGCGAAGCGATACGCCAACCCTTTGCCCTCAGGCCCCGTCCCACCGATGAATGCAATGCGCGTCACGAGTGCCATCCTAGCGCGCGGCCACGCCATCCGCT